>JABDCY010000011.1 GCA_013287855.1 Candidatus Babelota bacterium
AGTTTCCATTCCGCTTAACTAACAGGTGATTGCAATTACCTTTTTTTTTTTGCGGGAACTGGCGTGAGAAGGCAAAATATTTCGCTACACATTGCGCTTTTATTCTTATTATCTTCTTTGGCAAACCAAAATATTTTTTGCGTACATGATCCATTAGAGCAATTTGATATGTGGTGCAGTGTTGAAGAATTGCAAGAAATCGAACCCAATGACGTTATCGTGAGAGAATTCAAACTTGTGGCACAAGCACAGACAAGTCTTCAACTTGCAACTGATGCCATCGTTAAGCATTGCGACCCACAACTTTTCGATGACTGGCAAGTTTATCAGTCTAATAAACAACTTTATCTTTTCATTCCACCAAATTTTAGTTTACAAGGACTTGATCTTTCCTTTGAGAATTTCACGCAAACATCATTGAAGGATATCAGTGACAAGCCCTATTTCCGCTATTCAGGGGCAACACGAGATGCTCTTGCAGATTTTTTTGCACTTCGCACTATACATTCAAAGCCATGTACCATCGTATTTAGTGGCCATGGAGGACGGTGTAAAAATCCCAAAAATCTTGAACAGGTTCGACAAAGTGGCATGGCATTAGGAAATCTACGTAAAACCTACAATGTGCTGAACAATAAGCAGGTTAAAGCTATTATTAACTTGTCCTGTTATAGCAGTAGCAAACGAATTCTTGATTACATTGCACAAGACAGCTATTCAATGCCCATTATTAGTGGCTGCATGGGGGACAACCCAAGCGAATTGGTCCCGACAGTCTCACCAAAATCTATCCAACAGTTTCATGCTGCATTTCAAAATCTGAAACTTTGTAAAGAGCATACGCCACAACTTTTTAAAGCTCTTGAGACCTATTTACAATGCAAATGTTGCACGAATAACACGCCACTTATTTTATGGCCACACAAAAAAGTCTTTAGGCTGCTCGCCGAAAAAAAGGTACAAAAAGAACGGCAAAAATTTAACAAAATCGGCAAGACAATATTTTTTGAAAAAGTGCATTATGGTACCTGTACAGTAGAAGAAAAAATCAAATTATCATTTGGTTCGCCGTATATTACAGATCATACTTTGAAACAACTCACCGTGCGGGGGGCAGACAGCTTAGAAGATTTTGCAAATCGATTTAAATTACCGTCGGAGATAAATTGTAGATACAAGCTGTCCATCGATGAACTGAGACTCGGACAAACTACCTTGCACAAAGTCACGGTATTATTTACTGAAACAGGAAAATCCATTGAAGGGAACGACCAATTCCAACATTTACTTAAATATCAAAAAAATAGTTGAGCTTTTATTTGTTAAAAAAGCGCGGATTGCCAATTAACTGCATAAATCTGGCATCTCCATGTTGTAGCTGCGCATAAGCCGCACGAATATAGTTAATATGTGGATATCCAATCAATGGATCTCCAGCATTGCACCGGGCATGCAGCTCATCCAAATGCCATGGCTCGTGGCGTGCCAAATATCTTATTGTTGCATCAACGGCGGCATATTCTTGCTGCTCAACTAACTGCTTGTTATCACTAACGGCCTTGCGCACCGCATGCCAAAACGTAAATTCTCCATTGTTGACCTTGATCTCTTTGATGATCTTTTCTGCTGCATCAACTATTTGCTTCTTGGTGTGTTGCGAGACTACATGATTGCTTTCATGCAATGCAACATAGCGACTTAAGCATCTGTCATCCATTATTTCTTTGCGCAGACAAACGCCTCGGGCAGTCGAAAGTCCATTCATCTCAAACTTTGTAGGTAATGGTTTTACTAAAATTTCTTTAGGATGTTTATGACCAAGATCTGCAAGGCTTTTATGTACCAACTCTTGCATCCGCAGACAATTTACATCGGGTAACTCAGGAAATTGTGCAAATTCATGCTCAGTGTCTTTTAGAAACGATCTAACTATGATTTTTTTTAAATTTAGTAAGGTTTGTTCGTTTCTTCTACGTGGTTCAAGCACAAGTACTTTGCTTACTGCGCGTGCTACATTTGTCCCAAACCATAAATTGCCCTCTGCTTTATCAGATTTTTGAGCAGTATTATAAGACCTTTTTTGCAGAAATATTCTTTTGGGGATGTGGTGCAAAGATCGTAGAAATTGCATGCTGTGCGCTTGATGCACTGAAATTAAAGTAAGCAAAAATAATGGGATTTTTATTCGTACCATATTCTTCTCCCCAAAAAATGCTATTTACTCACTTCTTCCCAATTAAAACCAACTCGAGTTTTGATTTCCAGTGGAATTGACCAACTCACTACCGACTCTAATACTTGCTTTACAAGTTCTTGCGTCTTTTCCAATTGATCTTTGTTCACAGAAATAAGTAACTCGTCATGAATTTGTAAAACGATATGCGCATCAAGATTGTGCTCTTTAAATGTCTTATCAAGATTTATCATGCCGATTTTCGTGATATCAGCAGCTGACCCTTGAGCTACCGTGTTGATGGCAACACGTTTGGCAAGCTCATACAAACTTTTATTTTTTTCATAGATACCCGGCACATAGCGACGGCGACCCCACATAGTTTGCACATAGCCTTCTTTTTTACACATATCGATGGTCTCTTCCATCCAGGTGGAAACGGCAGGATATTGGGCAAAATATTTTTCAATATATAATTTTGCATCTTTAAATGGAATGCCTAAATCTTGTGCAAGACCAAATGGTGTTAATCCATACAAAATACTAAAGTTTATGCGCTTACCAATTTGGCGCTGTTCGTTGGTGACATCTTTCAGCTCCACATCAAACAAGCGTGCAGCCGTTTCGGCGTGAATGTCATGGCCACCTAAAAAGGCAATAACAAGATTTTTGTCCTGGGACAATTGCGCAAGAACTCGCAACTCGATTTGCGAATAGTCGGCTGATAAAAAGAGATGCCCTTCTTGTGGTTTGAATGCCGCGCGAATTTTGCTGCCCAGCCCACCTCCTGTTGGAATATTTTGCAGATTTGGGTCAGAGCTTGCCAAACGGCCTGTGGCAACTGCTGTCTGGCTAAAAGACGTATGAATCAGATTGGTTTTTGGATCCACATAGCCTGGCAACGCATCAATATAGGTGCTTTTTAATTTTGCAAGCTCTCGATATTTCAGAATGAGACCAGGCACAGGGTGTAAATGTGAAAGTGTTTCCAAAACTTCTTGGTCAGTGGAGTACCGTTCACCTGTACCACTTTTCTTTTGCGGTGGCAGATTGAGGCGTTGGAAGAGTAGCTCTTCGACTTGTTTTGGTGAATTTAAATTGAGGTCTTTGTACGACTCGCCAACCAAGGCAGCAATTTGTGCTTCGATGGTAGTGAGTTCTGCCGTTACAACAAGATCAAGATCCTTAAGCACGTTGACATCACAGGCAATGCCCGCAAGCTCCATGTTATAAAGCACTTCAACAAGGGGAAACTCTATCGTTTCAAACAAGGTGGCAAGTTTTTCTTTGCGCAATTCAGCTTCGAAAATCTTTTTAAGCCTAAGAGTTTGGTGCGCATCAGCTGCCGCATATTGTGTAGCTAGTCCAAGCGGAACATAGGAAAAGTTCTTATATTTGTTGGCCTTCACAACCTCGTCAAACGAAAGCATCTCCTCACCAAGATAATGTTCAGAAAGTTGCTTGAGCGAAATTTTTTGCCAATCTTTGGCTACAAGGCGTGCAGCAATAAGCGTATCAAAGGCCAAACCGTGCACATCAACGCCTGCGGTTTTCAGTACATGCATATCAAATTTGGCGCTATGCATGTATTTTTTATAGGTGGAATCTTCCAGATATGGTCTTAAACCATCAAGAACTTCTTTGCGCGACAACTGATGACCCTCTACCTTATGCCCACAGGGAATATAATAAGATATGCCTTCTTGATAACAGATGGAAAGGCCAACTAATTCTGAATTAAAAACATCGAGCCCTGTAGTTTCGGTATCAATGGCAAAAATTTTGTGCTTTTGTAAGGCCGCACACAAATCACGCAACTCTTCATGCGTCGTTACTGTTCTAAAATCATATTTTTTAAAAACTTCAATTTTTTTTTCAACAGCAGAGCTTTGTAGTCCCGAGTTTTGCTCAATGTCCTTTATCAACGATTTAAATTCAAGTTCCTGAAATAATGGCAATGCATGAGACCAATTCGATTGATCAAAAACGATATCATTTTTGATAAGTCCTGATGGGTGATATTGTAACAAGAAGAGCTTCTCACTTAAGAATGCATTATCTTTTTGTTCTGCTAATAATTTTTGCGTTTTTGGTTTGTGCACTTTTGGTAAGTTGTCGTAGACATCTTGTAGAGATGAGAATTGCGTCACGAGCTCCAGCGCACCCTTTTCTCCAATTCCTTTGACCCCAGGAATATTATCAGAAGCATCGCCAAGAATGGCAAAATAAAAGGGAAGCTTTTCAACCGGAAATCCTTTTTTCTCTTCAAATTTTTTGGCATCAAGAATAGCATCTTTGAACGGATCAAAAATTACGGTTTGCTCATCAAGCATCTGCGCCATATCCTTGTCGGAACTTACGACACAAATCGTATAGCCATCTTTTTTACGCTCTTGCGCAATGGAGTACATAATATCATCAGCTTCAATGCCCTGCTGCGCAATCTGGCGCAACCCAATAAGGTCGGCAAATTTGAGGATATATTCTTTTTGCTCAAAGATATCGCTTGGTGGCGCTTGGCGCGTAGCTTTGTACTCAGCGTACATAGTGTGACGCGTAGTTTTTCCTTTGGAGTCCCACACGAGCACTACATTTTGCATGTGGAAGGTATCGATAAGCTTTTTGATCATTCGGCAAAAGCTATAAACCGCCTGCACCGGAAGGCCTTTGCTGGTATGCAAGGGGCGCACGCCATAATAGGCGCGGTATAAAAAGGAGGAGCCATCAATTAAAAATAGAGTCTTTTTTGGATCAAGATTCACAACATTATCCCTGATAAACAAATGAGAAGGTTCTATAACCGAGCTTAACGCAAAATTGATAAGAAACAAGGCCCCGAAATAGCTGAAGGACTCCAGAAGATTTTTTATCACGAAAACCACTGAGTGACAATTAGGAGGTGCATAGCAAAAAGACCTGAGCCCACATAGGCGCCTACATATGTTGGCTCTTTTTCATCCCAAACCTCCATTTTGAAACAATCATCGTGAAAAAGTGGAACATCTCTTTCAGCAGTTATTGAACCGTTAGAGTTCTTATTGTAATAAATTGGACGGCCATGTTTTATATACGTACAAAAAATAGTGCTTTCCTGCTGATCAATAGCGGTAAATGCCGTTATGGTTCTGATCGGCCCAAATTTACCTTCGTCAAACTCTACATGCCAACGATGTGAGGGAAATTGTTCTTTTACATGTTCCTTGATGCGACCACTTAGCATTTCATTAGTAGGTCTTCTGCAATTGCTTTTGCGAAATGTAGGCTGCCGCATTGCCACTATGTGTTGAGCACTGAAGATTACCAGAAGAAGTTTGATCAGAAAAAATAAGCGAATAAACTGCATGGATTTTTGCGTCTAAAAATTAATCTATCTGATGAGCTGGCGCAGAACTGTCATCAATCACAATACGCGATTCTCGAGTACATGAATTTAGGGCCTTAATGGCGTGCATGAGTTTGGCGCATTCTTCTAAAAACGCATCACTATCTTGAACATTGCCACTCTCGATGAGCTGTTTCATTACAGCAAGCCATGGTTCGGCGTTTGTTTTAGGAGTCTTCGTTATTTTGATGCTTACATAGATGGTGTCGTTATACTCCGCTATAAGCTCAGGGTGTGTTGCAATAAATTCCCATTCAACGTCCTCGGCATTAAGACTTGCATAACTACCCATTACGAGCATCGAGCACAAAATAGTTTTCAACATACAATTCCTCAGGATTTACTGATTTATTCAACATTTCTCCAGTGTACCGGGGCAGCTAATTGCGTCAAGATCAATGACGTTTTAACATAGGTTCTGAAGCTTGGAGACGCTTTTGAGATGAAGTTACCATTTGATCATTCGATGCAGACGAAGTATCCTAAGAAAAAGAAATTCAAAAGGATACCTATGTCAAAAAAAATATTGCCTATTCTTGGACTATTGGTTTTGTGCTTACCAAACATCATAGTGACACAGGAAGATAAGCAATTGAGCGAGGAAGAGAAAACTCAAAATACGCAAGATCACCGTAATATTCTTGATAAAGTGTTGTATGCCGCGCATGAAACACTAGGCGTTGTAGGGACTGTTGGCTTTATTCCTGCTGCTGGATATTGTGGAGTAGGTCTTGCAGCAATGCTTTTGAATGATCATCCAGAAGGCGGCCGAACAACATTATTATCATGCATATCCGCAGCAGCTTGTTTATATATAGATAAACCATCAGGTTGGCCAACAGAAAGCGCGGCTGAATTAAATGCAAAATATTTGGGTCGTTTGGCGCCAAGAGTAAGAACATCTAATAAGCAAGATCTTGTTGAATCTAAGCAACAGCAACTACCTCGTCCCCAAAAAAAATGAAAGTTAATTCTATTTCTCTTTAGGCTTGAGCACATAATAACCGCCAGCACCAAGGGTTGTCACAGCTAGCGCACCAACTCCTATTATCGCAAGTGGGCGCCAATCTTTTGTATCAGATTGCCAGCTGATTGCGATTTTGCTCTCTTTCGTAGCAAAATTGTTGAGCCTCTTGTACACCTGGAATGCAACCTCTTTGTTTTTTATCATGCGTTTCTCATATTTCAGGGACCACATCTCGCTTTCATCTTCAGCAAGCTGTATTGAATGAGTTTCTCCCTTCCATTCTTGACCATAAAGTACGGATAGACTACTAATCGGCTCTAAATAACTCACGTAACCTTTAACTTCTGTTGCGGTTAAAAATGTTTGTTTCTTACACAAAATTTTCGTCACAGCTGGTAGCCTTGCACGCTCTTTGTATTGTTTGACTGTGCTATCAAACTCAGGTTCTTGCGTCCAAAAATCCTTCAAACCGTCGTATTCAATAATGTCACCAATTTCAAAGTCCGTCTTAGTTACATCAAAATCATTAGCAGCCAATTCTGCCAGTGCCTGCTGTTTCACCTTCTCTATTAATGTTTCACCCTCCATCGCTTGCACCAAAGATGTAAAAAAAATAGTCCTCAAAATTAGGCCAACTATCATTGATTGCAGAATGCAACTACTATTCATACAAAAATCCTTTGAGTTTTTTGTGCATCATAGTGTAAAAAAGAGTACACTTTGCAGCAAACAATCTTCAACCAATCTTTCTCATGTTTATCCAATAAAATAAAACAAGCCGATTGGTATTACCAGTCGGCTTGTTTTATTTGATGTACCTTCTGATTAATATCCTTGCCAAATTAATGATGTTTATATGATATTGTACATGCACAATTCAATGTTCTTGAAATTCATTGGTGATACAGAATTTAAAAAAACAAGTATCAGGAGATAGCATGAAGTACAAATTAATAGTGACGCTTTTTCTGACAGCACTGTCAGCTTTTGTTGCGGCAACCGAAAAAAATGAGCAAGAACCAAAGAAGTCACTGAAAGACAGTTTGTGGCGAGATGATTTAACAAGTTTCAATTTTAATAATTTTAAGGACAAAGATGGCAGTATTAAGGTAGCTGTGCACCTTTCAAAACGATCTCCGTATATTGATCAAACGTTATATAGCTGTGATTTTACATTACATGAAGGCCCCAATCACAAAACTTGTCGTGACAATGAGAAGCCGTGCGAAGACCTTTATCTTAATTTAGCAGCCACTAAAGAAAAAACACTCGCACATTTAGCAAAAAAATCTGAAAAGAATGGTTTGCACATCAGTCTAGGAAAATTTCCAAATTATGGTGAAAGCTTGGTGACACTCATTCAGTTTTGGATTCCTGGCATGCAAATTGTAAGCCTCTTTTTTCCGAATATAATATCAGATGATGGCGTAGAAAAGATTGTTGATGCCACTAATGATTGTATTTCGCAGGCAGAAAGTCGACGCTGGTTACTGTTTAGATCTATAGATAAAACCAAGCTCTATCAATGCATCAGAAATTACGGGAAGCAGTTTGAAGCTGAAAAGCTGAAATAAAAACAAGCCGATTGGAATTGCCCGTCGGCTTGTTTTATTTTCCTTAGTTTTTATGCTGTCTATGATCTCATTCACCTTCTATTCGATTCTAAACTAACTATGTCATTGATTCCTTAAAGATCAAAAATCTCTGGTTCCCACCACTCGATTAAAATTTTACTGTTCATAGTGGCAAACTTTTGTAATCTTTTGTAATCCTGAAATACCAGCTCTTTGCCATCTATTGCTTTTCTTGAATATTTGAAAAGATCAATCTCTTCTTCACCTTGAGCAAGTTGGATCGCATGAGTATTTCCCTTCCAACAGCATCTAAAATCAGACTGTAGTAGGTCAATAGGCTCTAAAAAACTAACTGTTCCTTGTTGTCTTGTTGTCTTAGTTGAGGAAGATTTCATTTGATTCAAAACTTTTCTAACAATCGTTATTTTTTGACGACCATCGCAATGATCTGGCTCTCTTTCCCAGACATCGTCCAGCGGTTTATATTCCCATATAGATTGCTTAAGTAGCCCTTGCGTTTGCGTAGCATCATAGCCCATTTTCTGAAATTCTGCTTTTGCATGATTCATAATTATTTCCACTAAGCTTTTTTCATCATGCATCGCTTGTAGTAAAGTTACAGAAAACATGGTTGCGAAAATTAGACCACATACCGTTGATTGTAATATGCAATTGTCCATACAAAAATCCTTTTGAGTTTTTTGTGCATCACAGTACAAAAGAGTATACTTTACACAAACAATCTTCAACCAATATTTCCCCATGTTTATCCAAGTAAAATTGCTCAATGGATTTAAAAAGCCGCTGCTGTATGAAGTTCCTGCAGACTGGCAACAAACATCGCTGCTATGAAATAACTTGACTTTACCCAAATCATCTTGCTGTTATGCTAATATAGCTTGAACATTACGTGCTATGAATTTCATTCAAATCAGAAAAGGATGCGCTATGCAGGCAATAGAATTTTTCGCCAAAGCTCAAAAAGGAACCATCAAGATTCCCAAAGAATATCAAGAACAATTGCAAGATCAATTTCGTGTGATTATTTTACAAGAAGGTCCATCACTTGAATCCAAAAAACTTCGCAAAAAAAGAAGTTTGACCGCAGCTCGAATAAAAACAAAAGACCTAAAATTTGATAGAAATGAAGCAAATGAAAGATAAGGTTTTTATAGATAGCAATATACTTATTTATGCCTATTCTGTAGATGAACCAGTCAAACAGCAACATGTCGAAAAATTGTTAAATTCCCACGAAATCTTGGTTATTAGCACTCAAACAATAAATGAATTTGTTAATGTGATGACCAAAAAGAAAAAACTTACATACATACAAATCTCACTCGTTGTCCAAGAGCTTTGTATCATTTTTTCCTTACAAATTGTTGGCCCAGAAATTATTCAAAAAGCGATAGAAATCGCTGGCAAACATCATTATTCTTATTTTGATAGTCTCATTATCGCCGCTGCTCGGGCAAGTGATTGTTCAATTCTATATTCAGAAGATATGCATCATCAGCACGTTATCGAAGATGGATTAAGAATTATTAATCCCTTCAAATAACATATGATTATTTATTCACCTCTTTCCAATCAAAATTCATCCGCGTTTTAATTTCAATAAGATGGTTCTTTTGTTGCCAAGCCATGAAATCCACGGCATTATTACATCTAAATTTCCCCATCAAACTTACACTGCAAAAAACATCATGTATATTCAAGTAAAATTGCTCAATGGATTTAAAGAACCACTGCTCTATGTAGTCCCTGCTGAGTGGCAACAACCATCGCTGCTCGGCACGGTCGTAAAAGTTCCGCTCAAAAACAGAACTACGTTGGCGTTGGTGGTGGAAGAATTTGCGGTTAAACCAGCGACTAAATTTACCATCAAACAAGCACTTACCATTGAACAGTTTCCACAAGATCCCCATTATGGTGCGTATCTGGAACAACTCAGTAGTTACTATCAACTTGAGCCATTAATTTTCTTCAAACGCATCCGCCACTTTTTGGAGACTGCTGCAAAAACAGAAATTGCGGTGTATGAACAAGAAATGCCGGCACCACCTCAACTCGATAACATTGCGCTCACTGCTGAGCAACAAATTGTGTGCGATCTTATCAGGCCTTCCATTATACAACCTCAATATTTTCCCTGCTTGCTGCACGGCGTCACCGGATCAGGAAAAACTGAAGTATACAAAAATCTCATGCGCACCGCGATTGCACAACAAAAAAGTGTCCTGCTCCTGCTGCCAGAAGTTACGCTTGCGCTGCGATTTGAAAAACTGTTACATGGACAACTGCCTGACATTCCGCTGTATGGTTTTCACTCCGCAACACCAGCACGGGAAAAAAAAGAGCTGTGGCAAGCCCTGTTGCACAAACAGCCGCTCGTAATTATTGGCGTCCATTTACCCGCGTTGTTACCTATCGGCAATCTTGGGCTCATCATTATTGATGAGGAGCATGAAGTTGGGTATCAAGAAAAAAAGCACCCAAAAATTAACACCAAAGAAGCTGCGCTGCTGCGTGCCCGATGTGCTGGCATCCCCATTTTGCTAGGCTCCGCTACACCCTCACTTTCATCGTTGTATAATGTAAAAACACGCGGGTGGCACTATGCTACGCTCAAAAACCGATTTTCGGGTAACTTTCCTACCATAAAAACCGTTTTATTAAGCGACAAAAAACAACGGCGCAATTTTTGGATTAGCACCGAGCTTGAGCAAGCGATCAAAGATCGTATCAGCAAAAAAGAACAGATAATTGTTTTTCTCAACCGTCGCGGTTACAGCTTTTTTGTGCAATGCAAAGAATGCAGTTTTATTTTTAATTGCGCTAACTGCTCGGTCAGTTTGACGCTGCATCAAGACAATTCCCTTGTCTGCCATTATTGTGGGCACACGATGCAGCTTCCTGCGCGCTGTCCACAATGTGCGGTACACGAAAGTAACTTTTTAAAAAAAGGAATTGGTACCCAACAAGTAGTAAGCATCTTAGAAAAAATGTTTCCTGCGGCTCGCATCGGCCGTGCTGACCTTGATGTGACCACCAAGAAAAAATTGTGGCAAAAAACTATGACCGATTTTGAACAGGGAAACTTGGATATTTTGGTGGGCACACAAACAATCACAAAGGGGCTGCATTTTCCGCGTGTCACGCTGGTAGGCATTTTATGGGCGGATATTAATCTGCATTTCCCCATCTACAATGCTACCGAGACCGCATTGCAGCAGCTTATTCAAGTTGCGGGCAGGGCAGGTCGCCAAAGCGAGGAAAGTTTAGTCATTGTACAAAGCATGGCAGATCATCGCGCGTTTGAGTATCTTGATGAAACCATCTATCACAAATTTTATGCGCAGGAAGTTGAATATCGTGAAATGCTCAACTACCCTCCTTGCAGTCGACTTATTGAAATTGAACTCAAATGTGATCAGGAAAATGTCATTGAACAAGAAGCGCATAAGTTGGTGCGCCAGCTTCTTTACGCCGCGCGCAATCAGAATGCTATCAAAATTCTTGGTCCTTCCAAGCCCGCCGTACACACCATAAAGCAGCAGCATGCGCGCAAGATTTATATAAAAGGGCCAAATATTGCTTTACTACAAAAGTTATTTCAAACTATACCAAAAGCGCACTATAAAAGTTCAATTTTTTTTACGCCCAATCCGGTAACCTAAAAAAAGAAAGTAGTAATGGTGAAGCAATACAAGAATTTAGTATTTGATTTAGGTGACGTTCTGTTCTCAGTTGATAAAATTTACATGATCCGCGTGTTCGGTTTCTGGAACATTATTAAGTATGTGTGCATCAATCGTGCAGATCCGTCCAAAAAAGTTTATCAAACCCTTGATTATATAGCACATACAGAGTATCGCACGACACCAGCCATGGCTTATAAAGACATTTTATTGCCCTCTTGCATGGTGAACTGGATAGCTGGTAAAATTTCCAATCAAGCTGCACTTACTACCTTGCGTGAACAAATTGCACAACTAGCTGCGAAACATTATTTTAAAAATAAGTTAGAACAAAGCATCATAGAAAAAATTGTTGATGCTATGTTTAATGTGCAAACGCTATCACATGCCTTAAAGCCAGTTGCGCCACTGTTTAAGGCACTTGCGGACATCAAAAAACAAGGAAATTACAAAATATTTCTTTTAACTAATCTTGATAAAGAAACGTATCTTGCTCTTTTGAAACTTTATCCAAAGCTCTTTGCATTATTTGATGGCATTGTTATTTCTGGCATTCTGCAATTGCTCAAGCCAGAACCTGAAATTTATCGCTATTTGCTTCATACCTACAACCTAAAACCGGATGAAACACTGTTTTTTGATGATCAACCGGAAAATGTGCTTGGTGCACAAAAACTTGGCATTGATAGCATTGTGTGTGAAGGGAAGAAGTGTGTGGCTTATTTAAAAAATTTTCGTTAGGGATCTCGTTCACCCCTAACAACTGACATATTTCACCCATATCTTGCTTTAAACTTTTTTTGAGAATCCATAATTTTTTTTCGTTAAGGATCTCGTCACCCTTAACAATGGACGCCAGTCTTCGCTCCTAGGGAGCTTCGCCTGGCTGGCGCCAAAATACGAAGACTGTCCGGCGTAGCTTGCCAAGCCAGAAGGCCTGGACAAGCGTAGCCTGGACCTTAATTCAGTTCCCCTTTGGAATCCCCACGCTTGAAATGTGGCCACATCCGCCTACGCTTATCCAGGCCTTCTGGCTTGGCAAGCTACGGCGTGACGCGCGCGCCTATAATTAATCGCCTGTCCTGAGTAGCGAAGCGTATCGAAGGGCATGATTACGCACCCTTTCGTAAACAAATGTGTATGGCGTGTCTAATATCAATCCGAGATACATTTCTTTTTTTTACACAATAATATTGGGTGCTATCATGCCCACATACAAGCTAGATCGGTCACAATTTTCTAAATTGAGATTAAACATATGTACTCAGGTTGCGCTCGCAGGTGCCATGCGAACACCATGTACCTACTTGCCAGTGAGTCGCGTACCAATTCCCTTGATTTAAATCTCGACGGTACCATGTTGATGAAGGTTGGTGCAGAGCATGGGTACCCCGCAGCCGTCAGGCGAGTGGGCACCGTTCGAGCGAAATGAATGGGTCCAGGGCGCAGCCATGGTGTCCGGTTGTTAGGGGGTGACAAGACCCCCTTACGAAAAATCTTACTCTTTTACAAAAAAATATTTTCTATAATGCTTCAATTCTTCAATCGACCCTTGCACATCCTCTAGCGCACGATGATTATCATTTTTTTTGAAGCGAATATGAGGATTCTTTGGATACCAATGACGCATGAGTTCTTTAATGCTTGATACATCGATCAGACGATAATGCAGATATTCCATCACCCGTGGCATATATTTGACTAAGAAGCTTCGATCTTGCCAGACCGTATTGCCCGCCAACAGCAAACTTGCTTTTTGCGCTTGCTGAACCAAAAAATCGACCGTTTGTTGTTCGGCTTGCTCAAGACTGATAGTAGAATTTTTCACGAGATCAATAAGACCAGATTTTGCGTGAATTTTGTGCACTTGTTCATTCATGAGTGCGAGCATTACTTCTGGCTGATGAATAACCAAGGCAGGCCCTTGAGCAATGAAGTTGAGTTGGCTGTCGGTTATGATAGAAGCAATTTCTAAAACAACATCGATGTTTGCATCGAGACCGGTCATTTCAAGATCTATCCACAATAAATTACGTTCTTTACTCATGGCCATCACCCATTGTTTGTCTTAAATCATTGAATGTAAAATTTGTTGAGGATGTCGCTACATGCTGTTGTTGTTCTTGCAAATTAACGTGCACTGCCGATGAAGTTTTTTCTTGTAGCGAATTTTCTTTTTCTCCATCCTTTTTTTTCATGCCTAAATCTGGAAACATTGGCGTCCGAGAATAACAGGTTTTCAATCTATTCATTGCTAAATTCTCTGCGACAAAATGTCGTGTAACCGCAAGCAATAATGTATCATTTTTATCCTCAAAAATTTTCTTAAAGGTGGTATCGTTACTGTTGACACGAATTTTTGAGGTCCAGTAACTCATTATTTCTGGAACAAATAACGAGAACGTAATTTTTTCTTTCTCATCTATCTCACTGTTCGCACGCCATTGCCCAATTTTGCTTGTCATATCTTCTTGTAATTTTTCAGCATCTAGTACTCCTTTTTTCGCATCCATGCAATGTACTAATTGCGGCATTAGTATACATAGACAGAAAAAAACTAAATTTATCATGTGTCCCCTAAAAATTATTTTGAGATCAAGAATTTTTCCAGATAACTTAGTATAGTGCACACGGATTATAAAGAATATTAAACAAATTAGCTTTTTCTACTTCGCCAGGAAACACCACGCCTTTCAAAACTGGGATAAAATGGCGAGTAGAACCCTTCAAAGCTTTAGCGAAGTAGGGCTGGCTTCAAAGAATTCCGCGCGAATTGCTTTAAACCGATTCGCGCTTCACCTTGATAAATCGTTCATATTATCATTCATATCAACAATGCAATAGTCATCTTCGTCTTTCATGTTTATAGAATTAGATTCTTTTTGATATTGCATGAGCCTCCATTGTAAGGCTTGTCCTTCTAGCCCAAATTTTTCTGAAGTTTTTGCCATAAGCACCGATTCACAAAATTCTTTAAACGTTGACCTACACTTTTGATGCGGAGTTGACCAATATTGTTTCATCGTATCAGCAATCTCACCCGTTTTGTCTTCAACTTTCAACAATCTGAGCGTCTGATAAATTGCTGCGTCTTGATCGAGCACTGTAGTGTGTAATGTAGGAAATATTTTTGATCGATATAACATTCTTTTTCTATTACCTTTTACCGCTCGATATTCTTCTGCAAATTTTCGTAAAATCGATACGGCTGCACACGAAATTTCATGAAACTCTTCATCACCTTTGGAGGCATTTATTTTTCCAAAAAGTTCTCTAAAGGTTGTCGTTTCGTGTGGCAAGTGTATGCTTTCTTGCCAATAATCTTCAATTTCGTCGATAAAATAGTTAAAGGTTATAAACTCATTCCCGAGCGTACCCTGTTCATGCAATTTAGTAAGACCGCGTGAAATTGTATGCTCAATATCCGAATTTTTTCTCGCATGCTTTTTGGTAGTGTCGTTAGCGCATATCATAGCAATAGAACAAAATAACATTGCAGCGCCATACCAACGTCGCGCCATAAACCTCCTCTTGACATGATTTTTTTTCATAGACTCGTTTAATAACAATCACAAAGAATCCTTCATTTTATTATGAATTCTATGTACTCTTTTTACAAAACGTTATACACGTACATTAATTATATTAATTATCAAGATCAGACAATTACAAGATCTCTTTAAAGGAATTGGCATGCGCAAGCTTCGCGTTGGTGTTTTAATGGGTGGAAAGTCATCTGAACGTGAAGTGTCTTTTAATTCCGGTCGCACGGTATGCGATCATCTTGATACTAATCGCTACATAATCATCCCGCTTTTTCAACGTGCTGATGGCACATTATTCATTTTGCCATGGCACTTTTTGCATCGTGGAAAAATTAGTGATTTTGAACATCGCCTACCAACCGAAGCGCAGCACATTATGTGGAGCAATCTAAAAGAGCGGATCGATTTCATCTATATCGCTACCCATGGCCGCTATGCCGAAGATGGTACCTTGCAGGGATTTTTAGAAGTAATAGGTATTCCCTATCTTGGTTCCAAAGTTTTTGCGAGCGCACTGCGCATGGACAAAATTGCCCACAAAAATATTCTGCGCTCCCATGGCATCGAAGTACCGCGGGGCATTGCAGTATATCCTCAAGAAATTCTTAATTTTGATCAGCACAAGACAGAAATTTTGGCAAAATTACATGATGCAGGCGTAACGTTGCCCTGCATCGTAAAACCACAAAAAGAAGGCTCAAGCCTTGGCGTAAGCTGCATTGCTCATGAACATGAATTGCATCAAGCGCTGCTCAAGGCATGCACTATCCACCCTGGCGAGCATCAAGCAGTTTTGGTCGAAGAAAAAATTAGCGGCATGGAATTCTCGTGCATTACGCTTATGGATTACAAAAATAATGTTTTTATGCCTTTGCCGCCTACCGAAATTATACCCGAGCAGCACACTAAATTTTATGATTATGAACAAAAATACATGCCGGGCCGCAGCACTAAATTTACCCCCGCACGGTGCACACCAGAACACATCGCCAAGATTCAAGAAATCTGCGTAAAGGTCATGCAGATTTTAGGATTTACCACCATGTCGCGCATTGATGGATTTTTAACCTCAGATAATCGCATTGTTATAATTGATCCTAACAGTTTGTCGGGCATGGCACCTGCAAGCTTTATTTTTTTACAAGCAGCAGAAATTAATATGAGTCATACCCAAGTTATCAACCATCTTATTGAAACTGAATTGCAGGCATACGGTATGTTTACCCCAGACTCCACTTCGTTGCGTCCCGGGACCCCAAATTCCCTTTCTACGGAACAAAAGAAAATCAAAGTCGCCGTTCTCATGGGTGGAGACTCCAATGAACGAGAAATTTCCCTAGAATCTGGCAGAAATGTGGTCTATAAACTTTCTCCCCACAAATATGAAGCATTGCCAATTTTTGTCACCGATAGCATGGAGCTCTATCATATAAATCAACGCTTGCTGGTGCGTAACTCAACGAAAGAAATTGTTGCAGGACTCGAAAATACCATGCGCATTACCTGGGATGATCTACCAAATGTCGCCGACTTTGTATTCATTGCTCTCCATGGCGGCAAGGGAGAAAATGGCTGCGTGCAAGGTGCGCTAGAAATGCTCGGCATGCCCTACAATGGCTCAGGAGTTTTGAGCAGCGCACTGTGCATGGACAAATATAAAACAAATGAATATTTACGCGAGCAAGGCTTCGATGTTCCAAAGTCATATCTGGTAAGCAAACAAGAATGGGAAACAGATCAAGAGACAATGATCGCTGCTATCACCAAAAAGCTGCCTTTTCCTCTCATTGTCAAACCTCATGACGATGGTTGCAGCGTAATGGTGGCAAAAGTCACTACAAAACCACACTTCATCACGGCATTAAACACTATTTTTGCGCACAACAAAGAGTATGCCCTCGTCGAAGAATGTATTATCGGCATGGAACTCACCGTGGGCGTTGTAGGCAATGACACTCCGCGTGCATTGCCACCAAGTCAAGCCGTTGCAAGCGCTGGCATTCTTTCGATAGAAGAAAAATTTTTACCCGGTGGTGGCGAAAATCAGACACCAGCACCATTACCTAAAGAAACATTATCTTTGGTACAAAAAACTATGGAAGCAGTATACAAAGCAGTTGGGTGTAGTGGTTATGCACGCATCGACTGTTTTTACCAGCCAGCTGGACAAAGTTCTAACAAGAAAGATCAGGTAGTAATTTTAGAAATCAATTCATTGCCAGGACTTACTCCTGCAACCTGTATTTTTCATCAAGCCGCAGAACTCGGCATAAAACCAATGGATTTCATCGATATGATTATCGAATTTGGATTTGAAAAGCATCGACAGGTAGAAGAACCGATGCACGTTGAATCTGTTTTACAGGAAGAAAAAGAATCAGCAGTTTTAGCTGAATAAGATTTGCAAATATATACCCACAAAAGTATCAAAACTTAATTTAGAATTGGCAAAAACCCGCTATTCTGCTACTCTTTTTTCGATATAATTTCAGAAAAAAACATTTTATCTTTTTAAAACACAAAATCATGAATAATAAAATAATTTGCTCCTTGTTTGTTGTTTATTTCTTTGGTTCAGTTTCGCCTCTTTTTTGCATGCACCACAAAAAATTTGTTCCGATCCGGGAAATTTCTAATCCCTTTGAGCTAGGCTTAGATCAAAAAGACCTATTGCCTAAAAACAGCTGCGCCCTACAACCTCCCTGCATATCAAGAGCATCCAAAAAATCTAATATTTTTTTTGATGAAAATGATGTTAATCAATATTTTCTTGTGGAGCGTGCCAGCAAAGTTCCTGATCCTGAAAATTCACTAGTCGGCCAAAATTCTGATACTTTTTTTGATGAAAGTAACGATGTTGCACACTATATTCGTGAGGAGTTTTTTGGCGGCGAAGTTCTCGAACCTAAAAAGTCTATAACACTAGGCAGCAAAAATGTAGTTGCACATCAAATACCTTCAAATGAGCATTTGTTGCCTAAAAAAAAGCCAGTTGAAAAGCCCAAGTATTCTGGTCCTAAAGAAAAGAAAAAAAGGCCTACAAAATTGCTTGCATCCCTTCCCAATACACCAACTTACGAAGGTGCTATAACTTTTGATACTAAAACTGTTACATCGCCACAAAAGTCGCCCACCAAACTTAAATTTCCTGTCTTAGCTAAATCAGAATTCCTAGACGAAATAGAGCAGCCAACAACATCTAATGGATCAATAATTGCTGACAATGATTTGGAGCATGGGCCTGATTCCTGTGTAGTAATCCAGCAAGAATCAGAGAGACCAGTGCACGTGGAGCAAGATCTTCAGACAACAAGTGCTAAAGTTGTTGACCAAGGAACACTCAACAAAGAGGCACAAAGGATTGTTGGTCAATTACTGCTAACCAAAAAATTGCTGAGCCCAAAAGATTGTAGCGCTTTAGAGAGGGTAGAAGAAAAACTTAAACACACAAGACATGCAAAGAAACAACTAGCAATTACACCACAAGATGTTGAGCGATTAAAGAAGTTACTTGAAATAAGCAAGTTATCGATTGCATCCCACGTAGAAAAAACATTGCAAGCAGTCCAAGATTTCTCGATGCTTACTATAGCAACCGTAGATGATGTAAAGCCCGAACTGCTTTCGCAATTAGGTAACATTAATACTAATCTTGAAGAACTGACACCCGGAATGCAGTTGTTTGAGCAAGAATCTAACGTAGTTTCAGATTTTGCTCAGATACAAGCACAAGCAACTATCGTCAAGAAAAAGATCTTTGATGCAACGCATAATGTCTACCAACAGAAAATTGAAAATTTTACGCCAACCTACCTAAAGGCTAAATTATCTCTTGAGGACGAAGACTCTGATGAAGTTGTTCCCTTTGTAGTCTGCACTGATTCTAAAAATAAAGATGAGCTTGAACGTTTAAAGGGAATTTTTTCCTCACTTAATGCAACCCGAATGCTGGCCCTCGAGAGTAACTGTGATATAGATAAGATCTTAAACATACTCAATGGTATTGTAGGGGACATGCCAAAGTTTCAACAACAAATAACTAGTCGATCGACAAGATACGTAATGAAAGATTATAGCGAACTGACCGAAGATAGTCTTAAAGCAAGCGTCTACGAGATGGAAACGCTTTTAAAATTTGCCGCAAAACATGACACCACAAAATTATTTAATAATTTTGCACCCAAAGCAACCACATTTTTACAACTATGCGGTCAGTATATCATCACGAAAAATATCCACGATTTAACACGACAAGCAATGAAGCATGACGAGTCATATGACTATGTACCTCAAGAATTTATGCCAAAAGTTACGTATCAACAAAAACAACTTGCAACTTTTTATGGCGCTAAACTCTATGATAAAAATTGGTCTATGCGAAAATTTAAAGATCGATTGGATGATATTAGTGATGGGTATGATGGCTTGACAAAAAGTATTACTTTGCGCGATGTGGCCCTCTACGAATTAATCATGCCAAAAGAAAAGAAGAGGCTCGATGCCTTGAAAGCACATGGCCCAAAAGTTGTAGATATCCTCGCAAAAACCAAGCAATCAAAGTGGATTAAAGATGTTGATGAGAGCGGTCTTGCTGCAAATGAAACGAGATACATATTAACGACTGTCCTTGATGAAAATCATAGGATTTTGAGTAAACTTAAATAATATTATCTTGTAGCTATTACTTATCAATTGCAATGCGTACCCAATAGGCAAGAAGTTGTTCTTGTTCTGTGCCAGATAATTGCCAAGCCACCGAACCTGTTCGCAGCTTTTGCATGACATCATACAAGCAAATAGAAACACACACCGACACGTTGAGGCTTTCGGTAAATCCAAGCATGGGAATGGCAATAAACTCATCTGCCATAGCAAGAGCCTCTGGTGAAAGACCAACAGCTTCATTTCCAAAAACTAAAGCAATTTTGGTGTCCAACGAAATATCTCGTGGCAAGGTGGCTTGTGCATGCGGGGACGTTGCCACAATGCGATAGCCTTTTTCTTTGAGGTGCGCATAACAGTCTTGTGTCGAGCGATAATAATTCAGTGTAGTCCATTTATGAGATCCTCGTGCAATGCCGGTGTAAGCACAAAAAGCATTACGCTTTTGGACAATATGAATATCCTGGATACCAAAACATTCAGCTGAGCGGATCACTGCACTCGCATTGTACGGATAATGCATTTCTTCCGTGACGAGAGTAACATGGCGCGTTCTTTGGGCAAGCACATGGCGCATGCGCTCAAGCTTGCTGGGTGAAATGTGCGTTATAAGATCATCAATTTTTGTGGTAGTTTTCTTGATTTTAGCGGGTTTGATTATCATAAAATTCCATGATTCTATACTTTTTCTTTTAGGTTTTAGGCCCAAAATAATTAATATTATTTACAGCATGTATTAATTCTTTGTATCATGCTTATAGGGAATACTATATAATACTATTAAGGAGGGGATATGAAAAATCTCAAACTATTCATTCTTGTAGCCGCAACGCTTGGCATTTTCACTGCCCAAGCCAAGTGGGTCGCTGGCGAAACAACCACCGAAAAAGGTGGCGTAAAAAAGACAACCTACACAAGCACAAGTGCTAAAGACATTACCGCATGCGATAAATATGATCCAGCCACGCAAAGAAGAACTCTGTGTATTAGTGTTAATAGACCTGATCATTATTACAAGGCAACCTATGTAAAATTGGCAAATTCTAATCGACAAGTCGGAAATCTCAGCGGCGGATATACCCGTACAGAAAAGGTAGAACCGTACAAGCCTACAAAACTAGAAACAGACCAACTTTATAAACTTTTGGATGAATTCATGGTAGCTACTGGCGTAAATTCAGCACCTCTCAATGATCCAAACTGGTTTAATGAGCTGTTCAAAATTGAAGGCTAATTCTTAATATTTGCAAAAGCCATGTGTAAAACATGGCTTTTTTTGTTTAACATCCACCTTGTAAGCACCCGACATACCACAGAAAAAAACCAATAACTGGATTGTGCAATCGCAGGAGCGATAATCCAGGCAAATTACTCAGCATTGTAGGTGTTTTTGTCGGGTACAATAGACTTTGTGCGTTGCTTGCTTGTATACTTAGCCAAACAGATATTACTACACTCTTAGCATTAAAAACGATGTTTACTAAAAATCTGATTACTATTTTTCTATCATCTTGTTTTTTCATGGGTTCAAGCAACATTCTTTGTATGGATCAACCCGATGATGATGAACCATTCTCCTACGCTGACTTTGATCTAACAGCTATAAAACCTGGAGCATGTTCTAGTTCTGCTAGTAAATTCAGTAAATTATTTATAAGCCAGGAAGACACGGAACAAACGCAACAAGAGGAACAACAAAAAAAAGATCCTCTTGAACAAGGCATATTGAGCTATCGGCTACAGGAATATCAGAAACAAACACAAGCTTTGCTCACCAGTATTGAATCTCGGAAAAAAATATTGTTCTTGTCGGATTCATTAACCAAGAAACAACAAAAAATAGAGGATGATATTGCTGCCCAACAAAAATCTCTTGAAACAGAAGCGGATCAACAAAAATTGCGTATCTATGAAAAGTTAGTACTGAATTTGACACGTCTTGATGACTCTTTGCAGTCAGCAACAAAAGCCGCGACAAAGCACAATGAAGAAAAAAAGAAACAAGAACAACAGAAGCAAGCCAAGCTTGCGGCTCAAGAAAGGGCAAAACTTCAAAGCTCTATTAATGACACCAAAAAATTAATTGGACTTCTACAACTTTCAAAAAAACAATCAGATGATTACAAACAAATTCTGCAAATCAAATCCTCAAAAAATAACGAACTGGTAGAACAACTAAAACAATTGGAACGAATAATACAATCTAATGTGGACGGATTAGTCGTTAAAATAACCAATGCAGATCAAGCAATTACAGAATTGGTGTTTAAAGAACCTGCCGTAAATTTTGATTTTGAAGTGTGGCAACACAATATAGATACCCTCGAGAAGGCATGTGAAACTGTGCAAACATGTCAGTCTCTTGTAGGTCTACTTCATAAAATTCCTAAAAAATATTGGAATCTTACTATAAAAACGAAAGTCCAAGAGCAGGACGCTTATTTAGCAAAACAGAAAAGAGCCATATTAGATAGTATTCGCAATGATGCGCAAGTGTTAAAAGCAGACATAGTAACATCTTATAATGAAGGTATGGATATCACCTACTCAGATAAGGTTGAATTAGATCCTAATAACATTGACTTTGTGAGAATCAAAAAAATAGCTGGCGCTGCTGATTTGAAAAAATACATCCCAACACTTTCTTTGATAAAAAAATCACTTGCCCGCGCGATTGCAACGAAGACCCATCTTGTGAAAAAGCATGAGGACAACCCACGGCAGGTTTTGGAAGAAGTTGGGGAGGTAATCCAGCATATTGGAGATTTTGATGATACACTCAAAGGATATGGCATTTGGTTTGCTTTGCACACCTATGATAAAAAACAAATGCCTGATGTTTCACGAGCTCATCTCACGCAACTTCTATCTGAGTTTGAGAAAATAACTGCCTACCAACCAAAAATGCATATTCTACTGAATCAAGAAGATACTATGTCATGGCCTGATGCAGATGAAATTCAAGAGCAGCATGACTATTTCATTAGGGTAACTACCAACTTGCTTGCACTCAGTAATCAATTGATTCAAAAAAATAATACCGCTTTTAACATTTCAGAAGCTATCGAGATTGAGATGGCAAAAAAAGATGCAACCTCGTTATTTAAACATGTCGCGAGAGAAATCGACATTGGTAAAAGATTTTATAGCCTTACAAACTTTGATGAAAATCTTGCATGTTTAAAGTTAATTAAAAAATCATGCAAACAAGGTAACATTAGTTTGCAGGCGCAGGATAGAAAAGATCTTTTTATAAAAGGTCAAAAAAATTTTAGTTTATTAAGGGAAGCAACGCCATTAATACCTGATATTACAAAAAAACTTAGATGGGCACGCGACAGCGTATGGTTAAAAAATGTTGATAAAGATATTAAGCTGAAGTTAATTGATGCAGCAGCAGAGCAAACGATCGAACATTTACCAAAAATTACCAATAACGTTCAAACTGCACTAGAATAACTACTGAGAATGCCGTGTCATTTTACTTCTTTGAACATGCCTTCAAAGATAAATGAAGCTACAGGATTGCGATCAGACTTTTCTTCTCGCTCTTGCAGCTCTTTGGGCAGATCTTCTTTTTTGCCCGGCTTGCCAATTGCCAACATTGCTTCTATTGTATAATTTTCAGGAATTTTTAGTTCGATACGAGCTTTTTCATAATCAAAACCTTCCATGCCATGAGCTACAAGTCCCATCAGCGAAGCTTGTAGCGCCAAATTTTCCCACGCAGAACCGGTATCAAAAGAATGCGTACGCGCTGGCTTATCATTCCAAGCGAATGTGTTGCGAGAGGCAACAACCACTAATACTGCAGCATTTTTGCACCAACTTTGATTGAATGGCACGAGTAGATTGAATATTGCTTCCCAAAATTGTGTGGTGCGCTTTGCGTAGATAAATCGCCATGGTTGATTGTTGAAAGAAGATGGAGCCCAGCGGGCCGCTTCGAACAAGGTCATCAACTGTTCATCAGAAATTGACTCTCCTGACATCGCGCGCGGCGACCACCGGTTAAGGAATAGTTCATTGATTGGATATTGCGCTACTCTTTTAACCATTAGATTTCCTTTTTTTAATAGACTAATTTGTCGTAATCATTGTTTTGCAAAACTAGTGTACTCAGAAAATATTCTCATGCCTAGAATCATTTCTGCTTGCCATAACCTATAATTCCGCTATAACAAAACAAATTATAAAACACCAAAAAGGAGTAAAAAAATGAGAATAGCCAAACTGTTTGCGTGCGTCATTGCCGTAGCACTACTCGCAAACATTCATGCAAAGATCACCAAACCTAAAGAGCAAGGGCCTGGCTCAAAAAAATCAGTAGCTCATGAAGTAATTGCATTCAATCTTGAAAAGAAGTTGCAAGGGCTCAGTGATAATCAAATTTCGCAGCACAAAAAGTTGTATGAAGGCTATGTTAATAAATGGAATGAGATTGAAAATAGTTTGCTGAGTGTTGATCGCAAAAACAGTGCTGGTATTACCTATTCAGCATTCAGATCTTTGAAAATTGCAGAAACATTTGCGCGTAACGGTGCTTTGTTGCACGAACTCTATTTTCAAAATTTAGGCAAAGGCACCAAGCCAGGAAAACGCACCACACAGCTTATGGAAGAACAATTTGGTTCGTGGCAAGCATTTATTAATGATGCAACGGACTGTGCTTTGTGCGCACGTGGTTGGGTGCTGACCTGCTTCAATCTTGATAGCAACACGGTGACCAATTATGTCCTTGAAGCACATAATGAAACGCTACCGGTGCTTGCGCTCCCACTTTTGGTAATCGATGTGTATGAACACGCATATATGATCGATTTTGGCATTAAACGGGCTGATTATGTTAAAGTGTTATGGGACAACATAAACTGGGATGTGGTAGAGCTACGGGTTCAGAAATGGGTTCATGTGTAAATCAAAAAGGGCCCACAATTGTGGGCCCTTTTTTTTGCTCTTAATGTGCAAATGAAGCAGCGCTACCAACACCGCACAAACTTGAAAGCAGATATTTAATATCATCATCACCAAAACGCAAGCCAAGACCGAAGAACGCACTCGCGTTTTCTTTACTTACAAAGTCATCGGCACCAAAGTTGGCGTAAACATTTCGATACAGGAATATTCGGTTGATCCATTTTAGATGTGGACGACGATCATCTTGACGATTCCAACCGGTCATATCAAATACTTCGAGCGAAGTAACCCAACGCAGCTTGTCATTAAGGAATGGAATATCGACATCAACGCCAAGACCAGCAGTTGTTTCAAAAATACCAAATCGGAATGCGATGTTTTCAAATATTTTACCAAACTGCAATCCAAAGCGGATAGCACCACGATCAAACCTGAGGATTCTCTCATTATAAACAAAGGCAAATTTATTTAATGAAGTAACTGGATCAGCGCCCACTGTTAGTAAATCTGGGTTGATTGGTCTGCGGGTATGATCGAGATAATCGTGCTTTATTTCCTTACGATCAATAAATCCTTTTTCTGAGGTCACTAATTCTAACAAATAAAAATGATCATCGTTGGGGTGAATACGCATATCAAAATATCCCTTGGCATCTTCACGTTCATAGTGTTCTCCGGGACGTTGCATGTACTCACCATGGGAGTCAAAGACAATCTGTAGGCGATCGATTTTTGCAAAATAATTTTTAAGTCCCGACACGGCAACTTTAAGATCTCGATAGGTATCATCTTCGTTAATCAACTTGCCAAGCAGACCTTTACCTTGATCGATTTTTTCCACCACCGAGTTGAAGCTGCGCAACCCTTCTCGCGCTTGCATTGCTGCTTGATCAAATGATTCTGAAGTTGATTCTAAGGATGTGGCGATGCGATTGAAATCACGATCAACGACCCCAGAAACTTGATCAACACCATCTTGGATGTTTGGCAAAAGATGCTGGTCTATTTTATCTGCTAAACGACGGAGATCAGAACCGATGGCAAGGAAATCATCAATGTGATCTTCATTGCGGCCAATGGCACGATCAACCGTATCAGAGAAAGAAGCGATACGTTCCGCTGCACGATTTAAATTATCAACAATCTCAACCATTTTTTCTTTGCCCTGAACACCACCAACTGCATGCTTAAATGAATCGGTAATTTCTTCCATATTTGATGCAATATTTTTTACTTGCCGCATAATCTCATCAACAGCAACCGGCGCTTTGCTCGGTCTGCTTAAATTCTCTCCTGCCGCGAGCGGAGAGAGCAGAGGATCACCGGGAATGATTTCTAAATATTTGGGGCCAAGCAAGCCATCCTGCCGCACCACGCCATATGCATCGCTGTATAATTTATAGTCCCGCAATATCATAACATTTGCCTCCACGTTCAGGTCATGATCGGCAAGTAAGGTAATCGCTTCAACCCACCCAACTTTGACACCGGCAATTTTTACTTCTGCTTTGCGTGTAAGGCCAGAAATGTCTTTAAAGAAAATGTTATAAGAATTATAGCTCGACCGATCAAAGCGAAACGCCCCAATTTGAAACCCCATATACACAAATATTGCTAGCGCCAGCAGCACAAAGATGCCGACACGTGTTTCTAATGAACTGCGCAATTTGAATCCTTATTTTCTCAAAGCCAATATAGTCTCTTTACCACAATCTCGTATAAAGGACCATCTTTTTTAGATGATTTTTTTCGTTCTATAATGGCATATAATTTTTCTGAAATATTTTTAATAGATCCATAAGATACCACAGAGAATACCATAGGTTCAAATTTTGTGCTCAACATTGCAGCAAAAGATGGCGGCAACGTGGCAAAATCTTTACCATAGAGTGGTGCAAGTTTTTGATTCCAATCGGTTGCCCATGTTGCACTAAGGGAAAATTTCTGCAAACTTTCGTTGATCACTTTTTCTTGTTCTTTAGTTGGTTGTTTAAGGCCTAAAATTTGCTTTAAAGATGGTGACAAGAGCCATGGATCGATGCTCGCATCTTTGGAAAACACCGTAAAAATATCAGTGAGATACAATAATGGCGGTGCTTCTTTTTCACCTTCTTTTTTTTCTGGTTTTTTTTCATCATCCACAGGATTTAGAAACACAGCATTTTGAAACGCAACACCAAATTCTTTGCTTGTTAAAACTTCTGTCACATCATTGAGGGGAAATTTCCGATCATGTAAGAGCGACGATAATTTTTCAAATAATCCTTTGCTGTCTTGTGACTTTTCGATCGCTGAACAAACTTGTTCAATAAATGGTTTGATATCGAGTTGCTTGTCGCCTTCACCGATAAAGGCGTGTTTTGAAAAATCATAGATTTTGTTGAGATTAATTTTTCCCGATTCGCACCCCATATTAATTTTAATAGTGCCGTATGGCTTGCCACCTTCCATGACCGTAAATTTTTGATATCGTGCTAAGTTTGGCAACACAACGGACAAAAAATTTCTGCCTTCTTGTGCAGGATCTTTTTGTTTTTCAGGTTCTCCAGGTTTTCCGGCCTGTGCTGCTTCAGCTTTCTCTTCTCCCTTTTCAGTTTCCACCGGATTTGCAAGAAAACTTTTTGCAAGCTCAAGACCGCTCAGCGCCAAAGCACGCGCTTTTTCGCGCTCGAGCATTATCGACATAGTAACCGCGTGTACACGTGCGCGATTTACAATCGATGTAACCATGGCCGTTACGAGCCCAATCATCATCAAACAAAATACGAGCATGTATCCTGGTTGCTTCATCGCCTTACTCCAGGTTGTAAAGGAACTGGTGGCTTAGCAGCTGTTCTTGGAGGAGTAACTCCAGGTTTTCCTTCTGGTTTTGCCGGTAAACCTTGCGGCGCTTGTTCTTCTTTTTTCTCCACATCTGCCCGTACAAATAGTGGTATGCGATAGGTCACGGTAGTATCGCGCTTATATGTAGGATCCCAGAGCACCAGGCGCGCAATCACATAGCTCGGCAGCAATGTTTTTTCGGCAAGTTCTTTTGCTGGCCATTCTTTTACGGTGATTTCTTTTTCCTGCACCTCGCCTTCTTTTTCTTTTTGAGCGCCTTCTGCCGTGGTCGGTTTAGCTTCTTGTGCCTTTTCACGCACTATCGCAACAAGTTCAAGTGTAAGCTCTTTTACGCCATCTATAATGGCAAACGATTTGGTAGATTTTTTTTCAATTTCGGCGGGATCGATATTTTCCAATTCTTGACGCAAAAGGCGATAAGCATCTTTGCGACGAGGTTCTGGTTCCAAGGTGTATACAACACGCACCATACGCGGTTTTGTAGCGCCAAATGTTGGTAAAGGATTTGTGGTAATAAAGGTAAAAAGCTTGAGATTTTTTTCTGCTGACTGCAGAACAAACGATTTTTCAAGCGGTTCGAGTTTTTGCTGTCCTGGTTTTGTAGGAGCTTCTTCTTTTTTTTCTTCGCCGGCAGGTGTTTTTTTTTCTTCTGTTTTCTTCTCTTCTTCTTTTGTTTTGGCTATCAACGGAATAAACGCTCCGGCAAGATCACGATCCCATTGTCGATAAAAAAGCATGAAGCGATCATTGCGCACAATTCTTGCAAATGTTGAGGCAACACCACTGCTGATTTGAGAAGAGGTAGTAAATAAGATGAGACTCAGCATCGATGAGATTGCCAAAGCTACAAGAACCTCTATAAGAATTTGCCCAGGAACCATCATGTTTTCCCCTCGGCTACGCTCGGGCCCTGCTTTTTCCTTGGCTTGTACACGTATGAAATAAACATGTCACGCTGTTTAGCGTTACCTTCTTGCCATTGATATTCAGTTTCTTCTTGAATAATTCCCGGCAATAATTTGAAAGCCCCTTCTTCTTTGATCGGCTTTGCTGCATAGGTTAGTGTAGTAGGCGGATTGGCAACTTTTTTATCTTGTTTAGTTTCATTTGATTCTTGTTTTAAAAAAGCAGCACGCGATTGGAGAAAAAAATCTTCCGCTAAAAAAAAGCGCTCAATGCGCGCCGTAATATGCACGATTGAACGTAATATATTTGATTGCAAACCAAGAATGGGCGTCAAAGCGATGCCCACAATGGCAAGTGCAATGAGGACTTCCAGCAACATAAAACCATGTGCCCCACTAAACTTATCGCTCGATTGGGGACCCCAATCTACTAACTTTGGGTCCCGGGCGAAGCAAGGCGGAGCCTGGGTAAAATTAGGGTTTTTGGAAGGTATCATATTCTTTAAAATGAGCATTAAAAGGATTTAACACTAAACCTATCTGATTATTTTTACCATCCAGCTTATCGGATGTATCGGCGATATTAATAATTACCGACTGGGCAACGCCTTGGGGCAATACATAAAACCAAACCTCTTCCGTACCTCGACCACCATGACGCGCCATCTCATCAATGCCGTCAACATAAAAATTTTTGAACACAAGATTCTTAGGAATTTTTAAGGTGGTATTTAACTGATATCCTTTTGGCGACTGAAATTCAGGAATTCCTTTGTCATCTTTTTTATCGCTAGCCACTGACAAGATAATGAGCTGTTTAGTCAAGTTAAAACTTACGCGATGCACTTTGCCTGATTCAATAGCACGTTGTGCAGAAAGTTGTGTTAATGCCGTAAGCCGGCCAATGAAAGCTTTACGCTCTTCCACCGCGCTACGTTTAGTTAAATTTGGAACAACAATGGTTGCCACAATTGCGATAATCGCTATGGCAACCATTATTTCTATTAATGAAAATGCGCGTTTGTTTATTCTTCTACCCACGCATCAATCCAATCATGTTTTGGTGCATCTCTTTTGCCGCTTGGTCCATACGAATAAAGCTCATAAGGATGCGCTGCACCAGGAGTTAACTCATAATGCCATTTCTTGCCCCAAGAATCTTTAGTTTCTTCTTTGCCGCCCTTGAGGTATGGCCCATTCCATTTCCGAGCAAGTTCTTCATTTTCGGTTGGTCGCTTAATCAGATCGCCTATTGCAGCAGGATATTCATTGGTGTCGCCATTATATACATCAATAGCATTTTTAATTGCTTTGACTTCGATTTTAGCTTTACTTACTTTCGCTCTACTGAGATAACCAAGAAATGTCGGTCCCACCGTTACGGCAAGAATGGCCATAATAGCGATGGCAATCATGATTTCCATAAGCGAAAACCCGCTATTAATATGCCTTTTATGAATTACCATAAAATCCTTTCGTTTAAGAAATATATTATTCAATACCGCCACCACTCATTTTAATTAAAGGCACTGCAATTGCTATTACAATAAATCCAACAACTAATGCCATCACAATCAGCAAAATTGGGCTCATAGCTGAGGCAAGCGTATCAGCAGTTTCTTGCAAATCAGTTTCATAATTCTTTGCAACCGTCAATAACATAAAATCAAGCTGTCCGCTTTCTTCCCCTGTTTTAATAAGATGTATGGCAATTGGAGGAAACAAGTTTGTTTCTTTAAGATACTGGGCAATCTTACCTTGCTTGATGATTTTATCTCGGGCCTCATTGAGTTTATCTTTAAGAATTCGATTACTCGTAATTTGCACAACAATGTCTAACGCTTCAGATAAATTCACGCCACCTTCTATGAGCATGCCAAGCGTTTGTGAAAATTGCACCACAGCGTTCATGCGTGCAAAATATCCTATTAATGGCAGCTTCAATTTAACACGGTCAATGAACCTACCTCCCGCTGGCGTTGCACTCCAGTATTTATACGCTATCACGAATAATGTAATACCAATAATCATGAAGAGATAATAATGGACAAAGAGATTTGATATTGCCATCAAGATTAGCGTAGGAGTTGGCAGCTGTTGTCCGGTTGATACAAGATTTTCAACCATGCTTGGCACTACATAGATAAGCATCACGGCAACTACAATCACGGCAACGCCAAGTTGCATCAGTGGATAAGACAATGCTCCACGTATGCGTGCGCGCATTTCTTCCTGACGCTCAAGGAATGCGGTCAAACGCTCCAAGATTACTTCCAATTTTCCACTTGCTTCCCCTGCACGCACGAGTTGCACATAAATATTGTCAAACGTTTTGGGATATTTTTTGAGCGCATCGGCAAATGAGCTACCTTCTTTGACGTCATCTTTTACCGAGATGATAATGCTGCGCAATGAGCCACTAAATTGATCAATAAGCAGTTCAATTGCTTGCAATAAGGGAATGCCAGATTTGAGCAAGACGGCGAGTTGTTTAGTGAATAAAATTTTATCTTTAGCCTTTACCCCGCCTCTGAACAAGCGACGGAAAAAACCGACCTGAGCACCTTCGCGTGCTGGCTCAACTTTGATAGGATACGAACCTTGTTGCGTTAGGCGATCTTTCACCTCTTGTTGCGAACCCGCTTCAAGGTAGCCGGAAACTTTTTTTCCTGCTTTAGTAAATGCTTGATAAAAATATAACGCCATACCAACCGTTCGTGGTGAGCCTAGTCGAACCATCATCCTGCGAAGCCCGCCGTAGCTTTATGCGAAGGCTGGGAGTGCCGCTCGCTCGAGCGGCGTATCGAAGGATTTTTCCTATTAGTACAAATAGGCAAACTTGTAATTTGTATTATTTTCATGCTACGCTACGTGAATGAAAGTCACTATAGCAAAGGGAGGCTCACATTGAAAATATATTCATACCTCTACATTATTATAGCATGTTGCCTTTTTAGTCATAATCTAAAACCAACAGATAATCAACCGGCAATCTATCAGGCTGATATTAAATTAGTCCACAAAGAACATGATTTGCTTGCGCCGATCATCTTTTCTGGCGATGGTGTTCAGCGTTTTATTCAAGATACTTTTAATCGTCCTATCTATGGCACTGAAATTTTACCTAATGATTTTAGGCATGTGTTACAACTGCTGCATCATGGCAGAAAAACTGCTTCAAAAGCATACGCAAAATCAGTGCTAAAACTGTTCACCAACAAAATAAAAAGCTCTTCTTATGTTAATGGCTATGCATTTGCCAATCTACTCAAATATCTTAATCAACATCTTGCGCCGTATATGAATCCATGCCCTCTCTTTGCCTATGACACACTCAAAAAACAGGTTAATGAAGTTTTGTAT
>JABDCY010000012.1 GCA_013287855.1 Candidatus Babelota bacterium
AGACATTGCAACGGTGGAAGGCGTTATTTCAGCGAATTTACAAAAATTACCTGAAAATTTATTCGGTGTTAACATAACAGCATTAAAAGCTGGTGATGTGGACCTTGGCGTTCTAAAACCTGATCTTAAAAAAATAAAAACAAAACTTAATTTAGCTATTTTAGCCTTAAAAAACCCAGCATTGCTCACCATTGCATTTGATACAATGATTCTTCCAGAACTTGAAGGTTCAGTTGGTTCATTGCCATTTGGTGGTCAACTTATTCAGGCTCTTAAATCTGGCGTTGAATTGTTAAAACAACATCCTGAAGTTGCACAACAAATTGCACAACTTCTTGGCAAAGCGAATACTCTCATCGATCAATTGCCTAAAACAATCGATCCTGCTGCAGCAAAAGCAAAGTTAGCTAGTTTTGCTCAGCAATTCGAAGCACAATATAAGACTGCGTTGGATACTATTAAAGGTTTCATTGAAGCTAATAAAGAACAGTTCTTTAATTTAATTCAACAAATCCAAGGTATTAAATTGGATGCTAGCTTAATCGATCACATCAAAGCTGCGTTACCATTAGCTAGTTAATAGAAAATACCTGGGCGGATTAATCTCCGCCCAGATTTAAAAAGGACCGGCATATGAAAAAAATTATTTTAAGCTACTTACTGCTTTTCGGCCTTGTGTCGGGCATGCAAGCATTAACAGTGGATAATGAATCTGGAGCTGATATAGAGCTTATCTACTTTGTCGTAGGCTCAGGACCGGGTACCGTACTAGCGCCTAGACGAGAAATTACAGAAGATTTTGTTGAAGCCTTTATAAAAACAAGATATATCGCCCGCTGGTTACATCATATGGATGTTCCTATTGCTAAAGCGCGCGAAATTGTTAAGCAAATAGAAGATGAAAACCTTCTCAAGAAGTCTGATTATAATGCCCAAACAATCAAACGATTAGAAACGTACATACGAGAAGCAGAAGCTGCAAAAGCAGAAGGTGGCGATGGATTAGTTGAATTACCTATTGTAACTGGTGAACTTAGTAATTTAACCTATACGCTTCCTATCAGTATAGCTAAGGACAATTTAGCTAGATTTGAAAAAATCACCGCTGATCAAAAAGAAAATGCCCAAAGAAATGGCTGGGATAATGATGAATACAGGCAAGCAGAAGCATATAGTATGCAACAAATAAAAAATTTAAAAGAAGACATTGATAATGGCATAAAATCTAATGTGTCAGAAATAAAAATACCCCTCTCGTTTAACATTAAGTCAACGGTGCGAGATTTACAAACGGGCTGGGAGGGAGGCAACCGTACGGTATTTGTTCAAGCAAATATTATAAGTTTTAAGCAAGGAATTGGCGTCTTCACCATTAAATCGCGAGTTAAATAATCAGTTAAAACGAGGAATGAAAATAAATCTCATTCCTCGTCTCTGCTTATAAACCAAGTTTTTCAACTAACACTTGGAATTTGTTAATCTCCTCAAGTGCTTTATTCATATCAGCAAGCGAAATGTCAAATCCTTTGTAAATTCCTTGTGGATCAGCAGGAGATAAATCACCGACAATCGGTTGAAAGTCATTTTTAACCGATTCCAAAATTTGTTTTGTCGTATCAAGAACTATTTTTATATTATTTAACGCATCTTTGATATCACCAATTGCGGCTACATCTAAACCAATTTGTGGAATATCTTTTATAGCATTTTGACTAGCTGCTATAGAGTTCAAAAAACCCTGCAGCTGCGAATTAATTACCGTATCAATTCTTCCTATTAAATCGTTCTGGAGTTGTCCATACACGCTTGTTAATTGTGCACGATTAGCACTAATTTGGTCTTTTCTTGAAATGAGCATATTTTTATTGGAAATGAGCATATCAAGCACTTTACCTGCTTGGATAAAACAAACGCCAGAAAATACCATAAAACTAAACACTATGATTTTTTTCATGATCATCCAATCCCAAAATTTTTCAGAAGATTACCAAGTTCATCCAATCTTGTTGGCAAGTCACCCGTGCCGATTCCTAATTTAGAAATCAAGCCTTTATGCTGGTCGATGCTTGCTGTTGCCTGGTCAACTTTAGCTTTTAAATCTCCCATTTTTTCATTTTTTTTGTTTACCGTTTTTACAATCTCCGCATCTAGGCGTTCAAACACTTTTAGGAGATTAGGCAATGTTGTTTGTAAGGTCGCAATAGAACTTAACAGCGGCGTTTTAATTTTAGGCACAATCATGGCATTATTTTCAATTTCTGATTTCAGCCCTCCAAGCGAGCTGGTTACATCTTGCAATGTTTTAATACCTGTTTGGATTTTTGGCCGTTGATTGCTGAGCTCATCAAACATGGTGCCAACCTGCCCAGGAAGTTCTGCAAGTTTAGTTTTAGCAGTTCGTAACGCCTCGGCTCCGCCGTAAATATTTTGCCATATATATGATTGAATATTAGGCCGCACTGTTACCGGTTTATTAATTCTAAACTGAGCTTGTACCACCCAAATGCCAGAAGCTACTATGGCTCCGGCAAATATAATCGCTAACAGTTTTTTCCCCATGCCTCCCCCTACCATTTAATTAATTATCTATTCTCCTGTATATTTAACGTATAAGGTGAGGGAAATGCAACGGTTTTATTCTATAATGGAAAAAAATAATACATGGAAACTATTCAAAATATGATGCACGAAATTACCACAACACTATCCCATTACTATAAAAATCAAGAACTTGCGCAGCAACATGCTTGGTGGATCGTGTGTTCGATAACAGGCAAAAGCAAACAAGAGTTGCTCCTTGAACCTTCGATTTTTCTTGATGCTTCACAACAGGCGAGGCTTACTTCTTGGCTTGATAAAATTACTAAGGAACACATGCCACTTGCCTATCTCATCGGCATTGTTCCTTTTCTTGATTTAGAACTATGCGTGCAACCACCACTGTTAATTCCGCGTCCAGAAACGGAAGAGTGGGTTGGCAATTTGTGCGCGCGTCTCAAAGAACTTCGTAAAAAAAATATTTCGATTCTTGATATTGGCACCGGCACCGGCTGTATTGCGCTCGCACTTGCTCAAGCTATGCCAGAAAGTACTATAACCGCCATCGACATTAACCCACAAGCACTTGCGCTTGCTCAAGAAAATGCTGCAAAGAATGGCATCACAAACGTAAACTTTGTCCGTTCAAACTTGTTTGAGAATGTTGCAGGTTCTTTTGACCTCATAGTTTCCAATCCACCGTACATAAGTTGCGAAGAATTTATTGATGTAGATCCAAGCGTAGTGCACTGGGAAGATCATGGCGCACTGGTAGCGCCCGATAATGGATTGGCACTCATTAAGGAAATTATTACGCACGCACCAACCTTCTTGCGCAGCAATAAAGAACTTGTAGATCGAGGAATTTCTAATCTGTACATCGAAATTGGTTACAAACAAGGAAAATCCGTGGTAGATCTAATGCAACAGGCAGGATTTACTAACATTGTGATTGAACAGGATCTGCAAGGACATGATCGTGTTGTAAAAGGGAGTGCTGTAGATGCAACTACAGAAAAAAAGAGTGCGAGAAGCGGTAAGCATAGTAGTAGATGAAAATAATGTAAGCATTTCTTGGATTGAACAAAACAACAAAAATACCAGGCCTCGACTTAAAGCCCACAAAACATTTTTTTTGCAGTCATCAGAAATAGTTGACGGCAATATCTATAATCCAACTGCACTCAAAAATTTGATCCAAGAATTTCTCAAACGCCACAATCTCGAACACCCACATGTTGCCCTCGCTCTCAACGCTAAGTCTTTAACTGAAAAATTTGCCCTCATGCCAACGCCTGAACCAACTGCTGACTTTAGGCACCTGTTTAAAAATAAGGAATGGCACTATCGCTATGTGTGCCATGCGCTCAATGATGATCGTTTTATTATCTATGCGTGTGGATTGCCAAGAGAATATATTTTTCACTACCAACTTTTTGCGCTCTACGCCGACCTTAATTTGCAATCGCTCACCAGCACTGCTATGACCCGGTTTATTCTCTACAAAAAAATGTATGGCGCTGCATTTCGTCAGAGTCAGCTCAGTGCTCATCTTGAACAACACAATTTTGATCTTGCAACCTTCTTTACGCCCGACACCATTGCACGCACGTTAATCATTCCGCGAGACATCGAAGTTGTACTTGATCAAGAACATAAAGCACTTGCGTGCGCAGTAGGACTTTTTTTAAGCGAAACGGAATTCCATGGAAAGTATTAATTTTATTAAACCGGTCAACTCATATCGCTCACAGAGTCATTCATTCATTTGGTGGAGCATGCTATCAGGAATAGTATTGCTAGCATCACTAGCACTTATGATCGCGTTGTATGTTGGGTCTGCAAAAGAGCTGAAAACCTTACATGCTGAGCAGCAACAAAATGTACAACGCAAAAAAATGCTCGAATCTTTGGAGCAAGAAGTGGCATCCGCCAAGAAAGAACACGAAACATTAAAAACAGCACATGCAGTTAAGACGGAGATTGATCTGTTAGCGCAACAACAAAAAACGCTGCTCGAGCACCTGCACCAGGTGATTGCAACTGCTAAGACACAATTAGTTTCACTGGTAATCCAGAATAAATCGCTGGAACTTTCGCTTTCAGCACCTGAATTAAACGCGATACATTCATTACACGAAAAGCTCGTAGGTATTACTCAACTGAAAAATCCAACTATTACCAGCATCAATGTTAAAAACGGAAAATCGTTGGCGACTATTAAAGCAGAATTGTCTTAAAGCAAAGCGCTCGACTTCTTGAGAGTCGAGCGCTTTGGTTAATTGTCAATCTTTTTAAAATTACTCATCAGAAAATTCATTTTTAGATTTTGAAGCGGAAAATTTCCTAAAATCTTCAAAGTCTTGTTCTATTGTATGAATCTCCCTATCAATTTCTTCGATTCTTTTTGGATCAGTCGCCATCACTGCTTTCGCGACAAAATGTCTAAACCTTTTTTCCCTTAATAATTCGCTATAAGTCGGAAGGCTCTTAGCTACTTCAATCATTGCTCCCATTTCTCCCAATCTATCAATGGAGTATGATAACTGCCTGGATAAATAACCCATTTGGCGGCCACCCTTATTTGCATGGGGTTTGAAATTACCAGCTTCAAAATCACGTATTATTGCTTGATCAGGATCAGAATTGTCCTTGATCGCCCTGTAAAGATGAGTTTTTCTGACACCATTTAAACATTTTTGTGTTCTAGATAGAACATTTGTAGGCGTAGATATATTAATAAGGGTTAATGGTAAAGTAACCGCCAAAGCCACAGCAACCGGATATTTGCCTAGTTTAGTCAACTTTCAAATTCCTCCTGTAGCAATTGCCCCGCCAATCACAAAACCTAGAGTTTGTTTTTTTCCTTCTTGGATCCAATTATTTCTTGGTTGAAACATAGAATTCTTTTGATCATTATCTTCCATCCCCTGCAATCCGACTGGCTGTAAAATCACTGAACTTATGACCAAGCACAACATTAATTTTTGAATATTCATAAACACCTTAATATTTAAATAAAAAATGCCTGATTTATGGCCTAATCCAGGCTAATTGCTTAGCAGCATGTTGTCAAGTTGAATAATAATAAAATTCTATCAAACACCAAAAAAATTGGTATACTCCCTACATCTAACTAGTTTTTACATCGAGCTCCTTTCATGCCAAAAATAAAAAAACTTCCTTTACATGAAGCACAAAAAATCGCCGCGGGTGAGGTTGTTGACCGCCCTGCCAATGTGGTGAAAGAACTTGTTGAGAATTCATTAGACGCTGGTGCAACCCACATCGGTATTTACATTGAACAAGCAGGGAAAAAACTGATTCGCATTGTTGATAATGGATTGGGCATGTCTGCAGAAGATGCGCAGCTTTGTTTTGAGCAACACGCCACCAGCAAAATAGCATCGGTAGAAGAGATTCACAAAATTGCCACCTTTGGATTTCGCGGTGAAGCTCTGCCCAGCATTGCAGCCGTGAGCTCTGTCACCTTGATCACTAAAGAAGCTGATGACGAGCATGGCAGCAAAGTGATTCTAGAACATGGCAACATAATTTCTTCAGAAGTTGCAGCGAGCACGACTGGCACCGACATCGCCGTACAAAACCTTTTTAGCAACGTACCTGCGCGCAAAAAATTCATGAAATCTGATGAGACTGAATGGCGCGCCATTGCAAATGTGGTGCAAGCGTTTTGTCTAGATTATATAAACGTGCATGTTAAATTGTTCCATGATGGCAAACAGATATATAATTGTCACCCGACCACATCATTGGTTGAGCGCATTGCACAGCTATCTGATTCGTCTCTTGCACAGGCCATGATCCCCCTAGAAAACATTACCAACAAGGATCAATCGATCAGTATTGAAGGCGCTATCTCCAACCACCATTACTCCCGCTATGATCGCAATAATATTTTTATATTCGTGAACAAACGTTGGGTAAAAAATCATCAACTTTCTAGCGCACTTATCAAGGGCTACTCAAATGTGCTGCAAGCAGGAAAATATCCAGCTGCATGCCTGTTCATTACGGTCGATCCTGCGCAAGTAGATATCAACATTCATCCGCGTAAGGAAGAGGTGCAATTTTTGCATCCCATCAAGGTGACGACACTAATTCAAGAAACAGTTAAAAAAACATTAGAAGAGAATTTATCGCGACAATTGAAGAAAACGGTTACGTTGGCTGCACCAAAACTAGAGGCAGCATTTCATCCCGCTCCATCCTTACAAAACCTTGATGTTCGATTCACCCCATTCGATTTTGAAGCTTTCCATGTGAGGCAAACTACCGTGCAAACTGCAAAAATTCCCGCGAAAGTTGATCAAGAAATTGAAGACCATTCAACTCCAATCGTGGTGAGCGAGGTCGAACCATACCGTATCATCGGCCAATATCACAAAACATATATTTTATTAGAACAAGAAGAAGGTCTGTTTTTAGTAGACCAACATGCAGCTCATGAACGGATTTTGTATGAACAATTTTCACAACGTTTTGATGAAGTGACAGCAGTAAAATTACTGTTCCCTCACATCATTACTCTACAGTCGGGCGAAGCTGAACTTATTGAACGTCACGCCGAAATTTTTAAAATTCATGGTATCGACATTGAACGTTTTAGTGACAATCAAATCATAATTCAAGCAACACCGGTTCATTTAAAAAATAGTTCTTTTGACGATCTCATCAGACAAGTTGTCTCGTGGATTCAAGAATATGCGTCGCTGGACAAGCAACTCTTTTTTACAACAATCCATGAGAAACTTCGCGCTCAGATGGCCTGCAAAGCGGCGGTGAAGGCAGGCGATGAGCTTTCTCAAGAAAAAATGGAACAGTTATTGCGCGACTTAACAAAAACAGCCAACCGATTTACCTGCCCTCATGGCAGGCCCACTGGATGGCTGCTAAGTTTGCACGAAATTGAAAAGAAATTTAAACGGAAGCTTTGACTGGTAATGTAGTTTGTTCATCGAGCGTACGATACGCATAAACACCTGCCAGTGACGCAACAATATATAGCAATGCTCGTACAAGCCCATCAACTATTCTTGTCACAAAGGTCATAGCTCCCATAAAACTTGCTACTTTTAACAGCAAAAATGCTACCAAGCTTATTCCTGCACTGATTATGCCAATACACAATCCCATTAATAAGAGTTTCCATTTTGCACCAGCTGTTATGCGTGAGCTCAAGCGAAGCGCTTCCATGACACCCACTTTTTTGTCCACAATAACGAGCCCGTAAAAGCCAAATTGGAGTGATAAAATAATGCCAGGAATAACAAGCAGCATAAAACCAAGGCTTACCATAAGGAAATAAAGCATCGATGCACCGATAAAAGGAAGCAAACGACGCCACGAAACAAAGAGCGTTGTGAATGAGCTACGATTATGATCATAAATAAAAAGCAAGGCATTCATCCAACCAAGAATGCAGTACATGGAGATCACGAGTAATAATGCAAATCCAAGCAACAAGAACGTCGAATAAAAAAATAGGTGTTGAGAGAAGAAATCAAGCACCGCCGACACACATGATTGCATTTCAACTTCTGAAGGATTGGTGGTTGTGAACATAAATCCGCACACTTCAGGCACACGTGTCATCAGGAATGAAAATGTTGACCAGTTTATACCGATGAATGCGATGATGCCCGTAATGCCGGCGGCAATTGCAGCAAGCGTTGCGACAGCAAAAAAAGTAATATGCTGCCATGCTGTAGAAAATCCATAGCGAATTGCCTCGCGGATAGAAAATACTTTCATAAGTGCTCCAAAAATGTGTATTAAGATTCATTACTAGCGTAATTTACCTACAGGTACTAACGCAAGTACCTTGTAAAATAATTTCCATTTTTTTTGGCATATGGTATATCGAAAAGAGAAGCGCATTTTTTTGTTCATAAAAAAAGGATGACTGATGTTGGTATCAATTATTATATTAGCAGTTCTTGGTTTTGTCATTTCTGCTTACACGTATGCCACCGAACGAAAGCTAAAACAAGTACCCGGGTACAAGCCATTCTGTGATATTTCTGATCGCATTTCCTGCACTAAGCCTATGAAAAGTCAGTACGCGTATCTCTATTTTTCCCTTGCTTCAATTGGTATGGCATTTTATGTAGCCGTCGCCATTTTTGCATTGTTCGATGCAACAAAACTTTTATTGCTCGCTTCGTTCGCGGCTGCCCTCGTTTCATGTGCGCTTGCTTATATACTTTACGTCAAAATTAAATCGTTATGCATTTTATGCACGTCTCTCTATGTTATCAATTTCTTGCTTTTGTTTTTCAGTCTTAGCGCGCGTTAATGTAATAGGTACTAAACTATGATTCAGTTATTGCTCTCTTTAATTAAACCAGTGTCAGCAGATACCCTGCAATTCGGTCTCTGTTTTTTGCGTGTTTGCATAGGTATGTTAATGATTGGGCATGGATTTCCCAAAATCATTGGCGGTCCAGAAAATTGGCATGGATTAGGGCAAATTATGAACCTCCTAGGAATTTATTTTTTACCAACTATGTGGGGATTTTTTGCGGCATGTGCTGAATTTTTTGGCGGCATCGCACTTACCCTAGGTCTTGGCACACGTATCGCAAGTTTTTTTCTTATAATTCAAATGATAGTTGCTCTGGTGTTTCATCTGAGCAAACGGGATTCATTTATGATCTATTCACATGCTCTTGCATTATTAGTTGTCTTTATTACGTTTATGATTATTGGAGGAGGCAAATTCTCACTTGATGAATATTTCTACACATTAAGAAGAACTCTTGGATAACATGTTCTGATGTTCTCTCATGAAATTAGATTACTAATTTCTAGATTTTTTTCTTAAGAATTAATTATGGTAGATTTTACTGTTAAAAAGTAGTGTAAAAATACTAAAACAAAACGAAGGAGTTCATACTCATGGCGTATAGTGTTAAATCTAAGAAAAGCGGAAAAACATATTTTCTGCATACCAAAGAAGTAATTCTTCGTGGAAACCGCAAGCAAAGAATCTATTATTTCTCTGGCGAAGCAGGTAAAGGATCGATGGATGCACTTCCTGCAGGATATGAAGTAATGGAAAACAGCAAGACTGGTCTTCCAATGTTGCGCAAAGCAGGTAAAAAGAAAAAATAACAACATTATTTTGTTATTTCAAAAATGCCCTTATTTAGAATGTTTTTCTAGATGAGGGCATAAATTTTTTTATAGGGCATTGCAATTCGTATTTTCAGTTTGTTAATATCATGATGATATTATAATTTAATCAAAAAAGGGGGAGTTCTTATGACATCACGGATTATAAAAATGATGTTGTTTCTCAGCATCATGTCGTTAACAAACCACATAGTGTGTGGCAAAACAAAAGCCAAAAAGGTAACTACACCAAAAACTGAAACAAAACCTGCCCCGGCACCTGTTGCGTGTCAAACAAAAAAAGGCTGCCTCAATGATCCAAATTGCCCATGCTGGTGTTCCGTAATTTGCGAATATAGAGACAAAAAAGATGATGATCGCCCAGTCTTTGTAGATAATGACCCGAATGGTAAATTTTGTTATTGCAAGGCTTGGGATAAAGAAAATTATAAAGAAAGACAGTGCGATGTAATACCAGCAGGTACTGGCACCCCTATGGGCAAAGAATCTGCAGCACAAGAAATGAAAAAGAAAGAAAAACAACCTAAAAAGGCAAAGGGCATGAAAGCAGCGAAGATGCAAAAAATGCCTAAAACAGAAATGCCTAAGCAACCTAAAATGGAAACAACAAAAGAAACAACTATGATGCCAGCCAAAAAAAGAATGTCGATGGAATAAACTCGATCGCTGACAAAAAATTATAAAGAAAATTTTTAACCCATGTAGCAATCTGCATGGGTTTTTTTATTATTTCTTGAGATGTGCGCCCATGTGGCGTGCCCGAATACTCGCTTGCGCTTTTTCTTTGGTATCCGAATGTGCAATAACTTTCCACTTACCGCGCTCGAATTTTAAGATTGGCCACCCTTTTGTCTTCGTTTTTTTACCAACTTTGTACGGCATTTAATACCTCCCGTTTTAATAAGATGTACCCAAACAAAGCTACTAAAAGCGGCGCTGCCAAAATAAAAATTGCGACCGATGAAATATGTGAGTTTGTTGCATCAAACGCAAGCCATACAGAACTGCATAAACTCCCAGCAAGAACATCACCAGGCGCAGTACCAGTGGAAAAATTGCGATGCCAATTAGTATGAGGCCGCAGATAAAACAGATAAGGCCAAGAATTTTTTGCATATGAATTACCTCGCTACATCCATGTATGATTCCTTAAAATAATCAGTAGTGCACGCACAATTGCTGCAACACCAAAACCAATCAACGTGATTCCTGCAATTTTATTAATCATCGTAAATGCTTGTGGTGAAAGTTTTGATCTGAAATAATGCAGGAAGCTGACAAGCAAAACTACAATGCACAATGCACCCAAAATCACTCCCACTACAAAAATAACCGCTGTTAAAAAGTCATCTTCTCCAATGCCAAGCCCAGCAAATATTGCAGTGTAAGAGAGAATCGTTACAGGATTGGTCATGGTAAGCGCAAACGTTGAAAGCCACGCGTTGATAAAACCGTTTTTATTCGATTGTGTCACCGGCATAGCAATATGGCGTGAAAATGTTTTTGTGCCTAGAAAGAGTATGAAAAAACCGCCCATCAATGTGATAAGTGATTGATATGTCAAAAGATAATGGGAGACCGCGGTTAGCCCAATTGCAGACATGATGGCATACACAGCATCTGCTTGGACAGCACCTAATCCGCATAGAAAACCGATCAAGCGACCTTCACGTAAGGTGCGTTGAATAATAAGAAAAAATATTGGACCTGGAATTAACGCTATGATCATGCCAAATACCAAGCCTTCGAGCAATGCTGCAAGTAATTGAGCCATATTCGCACCTTATTTATTTTTTTTATTCGAACGATGTTTTAGTGTGGGAAATAATTTTTTTTCTGCATCAAGGGGTAAATATTCAAATTCCGCAAAACCATTCGTGACAACATGAACAATTTTTGCAACTTCTTCTGCGCAGGCTTTGCGCATTGTTAATGAACCTTTTTTTAAACAACTGTCGCTGAGTACGCAAGCGGGACCAAAGCTCTTATTGGTGAGCCGGTTCAATTCAAATCCTGGCTCATTCGCCCAAATATCACGGTTGGCAACATAGGCATAATACAGTGGATTATTTGCAAGAGGATATGAATATTTCTGCACTAAATCAGAAATAGTGGTTGTATAGGCAACAATATGCCCCGCGAAATCTTCTACTTTTGTATAGGAATCAATCTCAGTCATGGCGTGTGCATCAGCACTTTCTTTTTCCAATTCTTGCATCGATTGCATTATGCAGGGGAAAAAAGTGATTGCAGTAACCAAGCAAGTAACAGCTTTGTTCAAGGTTAAACCTTCCAAAAAGATTATAATGTAGGGCACTATTACTATATTTTAGCGTATATCAACATACATGAGCAAGTGGTAAGAACGACAAAAAAATATGAATCTTCCACAATAGGAGTAGGTTTGTTAGGATAAAAATAATTTTATGAGCCAAAAAGGCGGGATCAGCATGAAAAAAAGGAAGATGTATGTTCTTTAATAGGAATTTGCTTGTGTTTGCTATCAGTTTGGCTTTAGTCGCACCTAATACATCAATGCAGGATAAAACGTCAAACAAAGAATTATGTCAAACAACATTAACAAATTTTACTAACTTAAAAGAAATGGCTTCGCACGATATTTTTGATGCAAGATTTTCGTTATTTCTTCTCAGGATTTGCCACAGCGATCCGGAATATGTAGTTACTGATAGGAGCGCTCTAGAAAATCTGAATCTATTTTTAGATGAGCACGGCAAATTCACGCCACAAATAAAAGCTATTTTAAAAGCGGAAGAAGAGCAGGACGAGAAAGAAATGGCAGTAAGAGCTTTGGAAAAAACATCGAGTGATGAAGACTTTGACACTACATGGCCAGCCGCGCATGAAGAAAAACAAAAGAAAGAAAAATAATGAACATTCGTAAAAATATGATCACCACAACGCTTGAATTGCCAGGGTATTCAATAGTAACTTCTCTTGGCATTGCGCGTGGTATTTCTGTGCGTTCGCGGAGTCTAGTGGGAACTATAGGAGCAGGATTCCAAACAATTTTTGGTGGCAATATATCTCTCTACACTGAGTTATGTGAAAATACTCGTCAAGAGGCATTTGAACATCTCATAACGCAAGCCGAAGCACTTGGTGCTAATGCAATTATCGGCATGCGCTACGATTCGAACGAAGTTACCGATGGGGTTACCGAAGTTCTTGCTTATGGCACCGCGGTGATTGTGGAGAAGAAATAATTTACTTTGAAATCAGATCCTTAATCTGCTGCGCAATCTCTGCAGCAGTATTTTTTTCTGAATTTACGTGCAAGTCATACTTCTTATCACCATACACGGTAGCATAATGACTGCGTGCATGACCTTTTGGTGATGTGCCACGTGCTGCTTCTCGTTGTTCTAACACTTCTAGAGAAATGTCTACCGCAACATAATAGGTTTTGAAATTTTTGAGTTTGCGCTCAAGATCTTTGAACCAATCTTGTTGATAGACAATATAATCAACAATCAAATTGCAACCTTGATGTGCGTATGCAGCAATAGCACTATTCATACCGTGAATAACTTTTTCACCCTGCTCGCCAACAAACAATGTGATGACATTATTGCCAGCATTATCTTTTGAACTTTCAATCCAACGAATTGGATTTGGCGATTGCCAATAATTCATATTTTCAGGAGTTATATCTGGCAATACGTGATCAAAAAAACCATCAATACCAATTTTGAGCCACAAATTTGGCATCATTAATTTTTGGAATTCTTTTTGAATAGAACTTTTTCCTGATCCGGATGGACCATTGAGAATAATTATGGTGCCGGTATGTGCTGCGTGTTCACCACTGGTACGTGAAAGAAACAATCCGACGCCGCCAAGAATGATAAGCAATGCTAACAGCGGAACATATCTCATCATTTCTTTACTCCGATCAAGAATTTTTTTATTAACCCCGAAGCTCGCCTGTAGGGTGAAGCTGTATTTACGGTAATCCACTTGCTGAGCGGCCATTGTTTGCCAGAAGCAAGCATGCACCATGACCAGACACCAGTTTTATCCAAGTTACCAGTTGCATACTCTTTTTCAACAATGTTGATAATTTTTTGCACCACGCTATAAAACTTTTCCGCTTGCTGTTCGCGCGTTGCATACTGATATTTTGTATAAAAATGCTGAGCCAGCCCGTTGTAGTCCCATGTCGTAAATCCTTCACCTGGCATCACGGGCACCTTACCTTTCAATCCTGCTGTGTACCAGCCAAGCAACAAATTTCCCCAGCCGATTTGATAGGCAACAAGGTCGCTCACACTAACCGTGCCGGCTGTGCCTTCGATGTTGTTTTGATAATAATATGCATCAGGCACAGTAAGAATACAGGTGCATAGCTTGTTGTACTCAGCCTTTATCTTTTCACTGAGTGGAGCTTTGAATGTATTGAGAAATAATAATGAATTAGCTTTCACCATACTATTTACTTAGGTCGCAACAAGTTTTTGAAAGAGCATAAGCAAATCCTGCATTTGTTTGGAAGAGAGTATCGAAAAAAACTGTTCATCAGCTTTTTCAACTGCCGGCAAAGCTTGCGCCAAAATTTCTGATCCTAAAGCAGTTACCATAGGATTTTTGGTACGTTCATCGGTTGATCGTGTACGTTTGATAAATTTTTTTGTTTCAAGTCCACGCAAAATTTGTGAAGTTGTATTAGGGTCTAAACCAGCCGTTCGCCCAACATCTACTTGACTTACTTTTGCACCATTGCGCGTCATCCATCCAAGTGATGCAAGTACTACAAACTGCGGATGAGTTAAATTAAGTGGTTTTAAGACATTTTCAATGCTACTTCGCCATTGTGTGCTAATCCACCAGAGTAGATATCCCGGACTTTCTTCAGGGGTTTGATATATGCTTATGTGCTTAAAATCAACTGATCTATTCATGAATATCAACCTTCATAGATGAAGCTATAAAATTAAAATCATCTTCTGATATTTCAAAACAACCGCGCCGGAACGGAAATCCCCAATGTTGTTTATTTTTGATGAAAGAAAGTTTAGCAACTAATGGTTCAATTGCCACTTCTTTTGCGTCAACAAAATCTACATCCCTGCGCCATGGTATAAAATCAACACTCATCTGAAACTGATAGGGCTGTTTTGGCTTAATGCGACCTATAGCAGTAAATTGTCGGCAAGCTTCTTTGCCTCCAAATTCTTCTACGGGTGAATAATAGACAATCCAATCGCCAGCATTCATCCGTTTTAATGGATCTTGTTTCCCATGACAAACCTGTGCAAATCCACCCACAACTCCGCGAAGAACATGCTCACGACTTGCAACTGCAATCCAATAGCGAGCCATTATTCTTCCTGCGCGATGCGAAGAATACGAATTCTATGTCCATCAGGATCAACAGCAACAAAAGAATAACCGCCTTCCATTGTGTGTGGTGCTTGCAACATCGTAACGCCTAGCTGTTGCCATTGTGCATGAAGAGCATTCACGCTGCCATCAGATCCTTCAATAAAACAGATTTCACCTGCACCAGGTTGTGCATTAACTTTTGGTTTGGCGGTGTGACGCGACCAAAGACCCAACATCACTCCATTAGCCATCGCAAATAATACAAAGGTTGGTGATTCTTCTTCTGGTTTAAGGCCAAGAATTTTGCTATAAAATTCTGCGCTTTTTAGCGGGTTTTCGACAAATAAAATTACAAATCCCAAGTTAGGTTTAAACATAAATGACCCTTTCTACGGTAAGAACAATTACTATATACGTACTATTATAATACGTATACATATAAATTGCAAGAGCCTTGCACTTCTCGGCCTTCAGCTCTGTTTCCATTTGAAATTTTTTATTTTTACTGATAAAATAAGTTATAGAATGAAATGATATTTATTTTTGGGGGAATTTATGAATAAATCAGTAATTTTAACGTTACTTACAGGTATGACCTTCGTCATTGGTTTACCTCTTTATGGCGGGCCAGATTCTGTTGATAACTTCTATTCCATTTTAGTCCCAGGACAAAATGGCGGGGGCGGATGGTCTTTCCAGGCAAACAATATCATTAACACTAAACAGGCCAGCAATTATGGCACTATAGGTGAAAATGGTGGCTTCGATCTGCTAAAGATCGATTTAGGACAAGCCAACTGTATAAAACATTTTGATACCAAATTTAAAAATGATTCTTTAGCTCAGAATCCAAATACGCAACTTTTGTTGTATGGAATTTCCCAAGGCACTTCAACATTGCCAAATTGGATCGCCTCCCAACCAAAACATATACAAGATAAAATTAAATGTTTGGTATTAGAAGCGGTTCTTGGCAATGGAAACAACGCTATACGCCATACTACACAAGAGCTCATAGTGCCAAAATGGGTAACTTATATTCCTTTTTATCGTTATTGGTTGCCTTGGTTAGCAAAATTTAATTTCCCGACATACAATCCACTCGGTAACCAGGCACTTGATTCGGCAAAAAAACTACCGACCAATTTGCCTGTTATAATTATGCATCATGAAAATGATTTCCAATTGCCTGTAAATGATGCCCGCGAATTCTATTGCACGTTGCGAGAATCTGGCAATGATAATGCATATCTTTTTGAAGTAAACAACAAGCAAAGAACCCATTTTGAGGTCTTGGAAACCGAGGAACTATCTCTTAAAAAGAAAAAAATAGCTGCGATGCAGGCAATCTATAAAAAACATAATTTGCCGCACAATGAAGAACTTATTAAGCACAATTCTGCAGCTGAAAATGTCGGTCTCATAAAAGAATTCCAACCAAATGTACAAGACATAAGAAAAAAAATAACTGATAGTTCTAAAGCTGAGAATAAAGGGCGCAACATAATCGATTGTACTACAACAGGCGCATTGTTAGGCCTGGTCATAGGTTATCTCGCTAACCGATAATTAATCATTCACAATACAAGTACTAAAAATGTTAGGCTCAGGTGTTAAATCCTGGGCCTTGCTTTTACTAACTACAAAAAAATTTCACAAAAAAAGAGGATCATGGTCACCAAAAAGAAAAAAATCTATTGGGTCAAAAAGGTACAAGAAACATCTTTTGCCATGCAGCTGCCTGAAGGGATATTTACCCGGCCAGCAAAAGACATTGCGCAAGGCCTGTATGATGCAGTCATGGCGAGCAACCGCACAAAAGGAACCAAATTCCAGTCGGCTATGTCGATGCTCAATTATTATATCAACCGTGCGGGAAAAAATTTAAATGAAAAAGATAAACAACGTCTTGAACGCGCTAAAGTTGAATTGCGAAAATTGTTTGGAAAATTAAAATAAGCAATTACAATAAAAACAATGACAAATAGATTTCGTACTCACAAAAAATTCAATAAGAGGAATTTTCCATGAAATTTCGCATCATCTCAATTACAATGCTCAGCATGTTTTGCATAATCACTATCAATGCAATGGATGAATTCGACCTCACAACTGCCTCTAAATTGGCACAATCACTCCAAGACACACATCCAACACCAGAGCAACTTGCATTTGGCGAAAACATATTGCTTGAATTTGCAATTTTAAACCCAACATCAGAACCCATACCGGGAAAAGACGATATCAACAATTTAGAATATGAAGTTAAAGAAAGAATGAGCTACAGCTCAAACCGGGCCAAGCGACTCGATGAAGCAGTAGGAATAATTACAAATCCAGATGTTGTGCTTATTACTATCACACGTGATATTAATGACTGTGCTTCCATAGCTAATAAATACAAGCCTCAGCTCGAGAAACTAATGACTAAAGAAGGCACACTTAAGCATCTTATTAAATTTGATGAAGCAAAAAAACTTTTTGGTAACAAACCATTAGGATCTGTTAATAAAACACTTAGTTTTATATTGCATACATCCTTCGAATCTTTATCAAAAAAAACTACCGAATCGCCAGAAGAATATAAACGTAAAATAAAACGAGACACCCTTAACATCGTTACCCCATTATTTAAAGCCTATTGTACATGGGAAAAAATTGGCAACAATTTAGGATTAACCCAAAGCTACAGAAAAGCGATGCAAAGTTATCTTATCGGAGTAGAGCAAGAGTCAAATGCGCGACAAGATGATTATGATTATGTAGTTAAAGCAAAAATAGTTTTAGAAGCCTTATCTAAACAAGGAAATGAATAATGCTCTTAAAAGGATTTGTCGTCGCTATTTTGGTCGCCAATGGTTTTCAACACAACGAGATGACTGAACCCAAAAAAGCTCTTGAAGAAGCTGGTGCAACTGTGCGCATTATTTCACCAGAAAAGGTCACCGTTGAAAGTTGGGACTGGTACGTGCCCTGCGCGCGCGATAAATTTCCAATTGATGCGCCACTCAATGATGCAAACCCAAACAACTATGATGCACTCATGATCCCAGGCGGCATGACCGGCCCTGATGATCTGCGTTTGAATGATGCAGCAATAAATTTTGTTAAAGCATTTGCCAACAAACCAATTGCCGCAATTTGTCATGGAACATGGTTGCTTAGTGATGCAGAGCTTGTAAAAGATGTAACGCTAACTTCCTATCCATCAATCAAAAAAGACATGATCAACGCTGGCGCCCACTGGGTAGACCAAGAAGTAGTAGTCTGTAATAGCATTATTACCAGCCGTTCTCCGGAAGATCTTCCTGCATTTAACAAGGCAATGATCAGCTTATTTATCGAGACTTATAAGAAAAAAATTTCTAAAGAGAAAACCATTTTACAAAACAAGTAGAAATAGCAAACAATAATTCGCTACAACGTGGTACAAGATTTATTTTTACATTAGTATTCAAACTTCAATTTAAGCCTATAATGGTTATTGGCTCTAATCTCACTTATAAATAGGATACCCGAACTTAAGCTGAACTTCCTACATACAATTTGTTTGCAACTCCGAAAGTACTATGATTAACAAGGTATCCTTTAAAAATTCAAGAAACCTAACGCTCGTGGGTTCACATTGGCCCGCCTCCTCCTCTATGATCATTATTATGCCCCATGCATCGGGAAGCAATAGAATTGCTCGAGGATTATTTGAAAAAATCGCATTATCGCTACAAAAAGAAAATTATAATGTGTTAACATTTGATTTTTCGGGACATGGTGAAAGTGAATATGCTGTCATAACCCTAAAAAAAGCAGTCGATGATGTTACATCTGCAATTGCGTATGTTAAAGTGCAGGGGTATGAGCGAGTAGCGCTCTTTGGCCATAGTCTCGGCGCATTCGCGTGCCTGAAAGCTTTTACTCCCGTAGAAACAATGGTTTTGCTCGGAGCAGTTTCAGGACCTGTGCACTGGAAATGGGAAGAAATGTGTTCACCGGTGCAACTCAATGACCTGCGTAAACATGGCTACGTAACAGCGGACGTAAATGACGGATTGCGCAACATCGTAAACATTGACGGGAAACTGTTACAAGAAATTTTAGAAATCGATCAAGAAACGCTGTTACAACATGTTGCCTGTCCGGTGCTTTTCATACATGGAGATGCGGATAAACAAGAGTTAGATTTAGTTGAATTTTCTAAAAAAGCGCTCAACCTCTTGCCCCAAAATTCTCAGTTGCACATCATAAAAGGCGCATCACACCTATTCATAGATCATGTTCACGAGGTAGTTGAACTCACTAAAAAATGGTACCTAAGGTATTTCCCCATTAATTTCGAATTCTAATCAGATAGCAGCTTTTCCAACAACTGCTCAGGCATTTCATGCCCACCATCAAATTCGAGAAACTCAACATGCAATGATGTATTTTTTGATGTTGCATAAAATCGTCGTGCATGCTCAATATGATCCTCGTCATGTTTACCCACTACGAGATAAATCCTATTATCTACATGCACATCACCGATAGGACCTGCGGCACCAACTGAGATGATTGGCACATGCAATGCACGCATTTGTGCAAGTGCATTAAGAAAAAAACCGCCATTAGAAAATCCAATGTAACCAGCAATATTTTGATTACCAACAGATTCCATAATTTCGCGATATGTTTTTTCCACCTCCTGCTGCGTATCTTGTGGCCAACACAGTTTATTAGCAAATTTTGAACAACGATGTTGTGGATGCACGGCAATAAATTTTATGCCAAGTTTTTTTCCAATGCGATCCAAAATTTGTCGGTGGTTCATTTCTTGAGGTGAATCTAAAGATTGCGTCAAACCGCATAAATAGGCCCAAGTTTTTGCTGATTGTACATCACCAAGTACGGTTGAAGATTGTTCCCGTTGTTTTCCAAAACAGCCAACCAGAAAAAATATCGCTACCATAGCAACGTAAATGGATGAGCCATAGAAAAATTTTTTTTGGAGTGGTTTTATTTTCATAAAAATTATTTCCTCAGTTTCTTGATAAAAATATAGTCATAGATACATGCTATTTTTTTAACGTAGAGAAAACAATATTTAAACATGAGGTAATGTGCCATGACGAAAAATAAACAAGCAACAATTATTTTTACGGTGGGGCATTCCACGCACACTTTAGAACAGTTCATAGACCTGATACAACACTATGGTATTAATCATGTCATCGATATTAGAACAATTCCACGCTCGCGCCATAATCCACAATTTAATGAAAAAGAATTTGGTAATGCGCTGCGCGCTGCCAAAATTAAATATACGCATCTGGAAAAATTGGGAGGTTTGCGGCATACAACTGCAGCATCTATTAACACAGGCTGGCACAACGCATCGTTCCGAGGATTTGCCGATTACATGCAAACTGCTGCATTTAAAGAAGGGCTGCAACAGCTCATCAAATACGCAGAGCATGACACGGTGGCAATCATGTGCGCTGAAGCTGTGCCCTGGCGCTGTCACCGCTCGCTCATCGGAGATGCTCTTGTGGTGCGCGGTATTGATGTTGAAGATATTTTTTCATTAACTGAGATTAAACCTCACAAACTGACACTATTTGCGCATGTAGAAGGCGAAGAGGTTACCTATCCAGATACACATCAATAAAATTATTTTTTTAAATCATAGCGCATCAACACGTGAGATCCATGAGCAGTAGTGAACTCACCTACTTTCTTAAATCCAACTTTTTCATAACATTTAATTGCGGCGATATTGGCAGGATCAGGATCCAAAATAATTGTCGTAATAGTAGGTTCAATGTTGGTCAGATACTTTATAAACTCTTTGATAAAAAGAGTGCCATATCCTTTGCCAAGATAATGAGGATCGCCAATAAACTGATCAGTTCCCACGGTGGTCATTGGCAAATCGGTCGGAAGCCATGAACCCGCTTTTTCTTGCGTGCGATCAATGTAATAATATTGAATATAAGCGATGGGATTTTCATCCAACTTAACAATATAGCCAAAGGTATCTTTTGATCTAATGCGTTTGAGAAAATGTTCGAGAACTTCATGCTCTGTAGGAATCGGCCACCACTGCTGTACGTGTGGTTCTTTAAACCATGTTTGCAACAGGGGCACATCTTCTTGAGTAATTTTTTTGAAAGTAAATGTTTTTTGTTCTTTCACTGCAGACAACTCACACTTATCTACCACGCTGTACAGCAGCAGCATAGCTGTAATCGTTGAAATCGTTGAACCACTGCTCATCGGTCGAGTTATATTCATTATCACCCATAAAATGGTCTACTAATGTTTCCCGCATTCTGCACAATTCACGTAAACAACCGCGACGTTTATTTTTTGGATCAAGTATAGTCAATGTAAGAAGTTCCAGAGCCCGCATAAATGCATCATTGCTATATTCTAAATTGCCCCGTTTTTTCCATTGGATTGCTCTGATAACATCGCACCCAACATTGGCAAGCTGTTCCATGCGAGAAAATTTAAACCAGCGTTCTGGCGTTAAATCTTTATGAAGCCTAGGCTTCTGCGATATTTCCATTATTGAAATGCAACATCATTGAATACAATTTCAACACGACAAGCGCCCATCACCATAAAATTCTCTGCGATTTCGCCCGTCTCAAGATTAATGCAGCCTTGCACAGCATAGGGCATTGCTGCATCTTCTTTGAAAGTAAATCGTATGATTTTAAATAGTGCCTTATCTGAAGTGGATTCGAGTTGCAAAAATTTTGTATTTTTACACAAGCAATGATCAAATTTCATCTGAGTTCCAATTACATAAATTTCAGGCGATTCTAAGATAGAATAGTTCACATCAATATCAGTTCCCGCGCGCAAACAAATTTCTGTTCCCGCTTTTAAATAAACACCATCATGTTTATTGCTGCCTTTGGTTGCACCCAAATTCAAACTTTTTCCTGCGTTCATGCAAGAAAGTTGCTCTTTTTGCATTTCAAATTCTTTGCATGCTGCAATACCCGCCTGCAAATCGCGTTCATCAAAGGTAAGCGATCCAACCTCTAAATTTCCCTGAGCGATCCACAGGGTAATATTAGTTGCTGGTGCTGGCATCTCGAGGCCAAGAGTATTTCCTTTGGTTAACTCGTTAATATTCTTTCCATTCACATGTACTACAGCATGGGCATTAATTGAAAAAATGAGTAATGCAATGCCATAAAAAAATCTGTTCATCGTGATCAGTCCTTGTGTTATTGATTATCTTACACACTTTTAGTTTATGCCATTTCACAATGACACGCAAAAATAAAAAAGAGTTTTTTTGGAGCGCTTTTTAATCAACAAACGTTATTGCTTGCCCTACCTTGTCAGCGCGACCCGTTCGGCCGATTCGGTGAATATAATCTTCATGCGACTGCGGCATATCAAAATTAATGACGTGTGTAACATCATCAATATCTATGCCTCGAGCAACAACATCGGTGGCTAATAGAATAGTCACTTTATTATCTTTAAATTGGGCAAGCGCTCTGTCACGCTGCGCTTGTGATTTGTCACCATGAATGGTAGCAACTTTAAAACCGCGTTCGATGAGTATTTTTGCCAACTTATCAACAGCGCGCTTGGTGCGCAAAAAGAGAATAGTTTTTTTAAATTCCGGTTTAATCAGTAAATCGTGCAACACGTCGACTTTGTTTTTTGAGCCGATATGTACCACCACCTGATTTACATTCTCTGCTGATTGTCGTGTCTTCACGCTGACTGAAATTGGATTGTGTAAAAAACTATCCATCAACCCTTTGAGGCTGCTTGGTATAGTTGCGGAAAAGAATAACGTATGACGTTTTGTCGGCAATCTTTTGAGGATATGAGTGATATCTTTGACAAATCCCATATCAAGCATGGTATCAACTTCATCTAACACCACTGCATTGAAATTTTTAAAGTAGATTGCACCCTGTTCTTCCAGGTCCAAAAGCCTGCCGGGCGTGCCAATGACAAACTGCGGATTATGCTTTAAGTCTCTGATCTGATTATTAATGCTCACCCCGCCAATGCACAGCACTGATGAAATACCAAGATTTTTGGTAAATTCGCGCAGCTCACTGCGAATTTGATTAGCAAGCTCACGTGTGGGAGTAAGAATTAATACCCGACTAGTTTTTTTGGTCAAAATGTTGTTAATCAACGGAATCAAGAACGCTGCCGTTTTGCCCGTGCCGGTATTGGCCGTTGCAATGACATCTTGCCCTTCCAATAACTCCGGAATTACCTGGTCTTGGATGGGAGTCGGCGCTGTGTAGCCTTTATCATGAATATTTTTTTTAAGTTGCTCATCAATGAGAAAATCGGTGAATAGATTTTTAGGAATATAGGCAGCGGTAATTGCTTGTTCTTCGACCTTTTTCATGAATAATGAAGGGTCAAATTTCTTGATTGGCCTTTGTTGCCGACCACCCGGACGGGAACGTCCACCTGTTGATGGTCGATTGGGCCCACGATTGTAGCCTGTTTTGGTTTTGCCTGTATCGCTACGGGACCAGGTACCTGATGATTTGCGTCTTGAATTCGAATATTCTGCCATAAATTCCTATTATTCCTCTATTTATCTAAAAAATTGATAATAATCGCTTAAAACGACCAGAAAGCCTTAATGGCCTATTATTTTAGTTAACACTAAAGCACGCATTATTGATAGTAAAATCAATAATTGGCCTTAAATTGGCCTTTTTTCTGCAGGTGTTGTCGACAGCCACAGGGAGAATGACGTTTAGACATGCACAATAGACTCGGCAACTGTGAGATTCTTGCCTCTCCGATGGCGGTTGTTGTGGAGAAGAAGTAAGAGAAAAAATTTATGTAACAAATATATAAAGCCGACTGAGATTAATCAATCGGCTTTATAAAATTATTTATGCCTTATTTCTCTTGATTATGTATATCATTTAATTTTGAAAATTCTCTATGCGCATCAAGAAATTCCTCATGTGAATTAAGGAACTTAGCTAATTTCGCACAAGTCCCTGAAGCATGCTCAAAAAAATGTTTTTGTGAAACAAACTTTCCATCCTTTAAATCAAGAGGGCATGTCCATTGTAAGAAACTAGATAAAGATCCTTTTTTGTTTCTTTTTGTTCCGGCCTTTATTTCCCCATTTGGCAACAGTCTTATGTAATCTGCCTTATTACCAAGATCTTTGCAAAAATTTGTAGATGAATCAACACAATTAATTTCTATTGACCATTGGGGGTGAACATTTAGGTTTTGCGTCTGCTGAAACATCTTTTGGATAGAAGTTCTTATTTCTAACCTTTTTACTTCCATCGCACCAACAAAAGCAGGTGCCACTATCATAGATAGCGCAAACATTAATTTATTCTTCATATTTATCCTCATAGTTTGTCCGACTTCGCCAATTGCGTAGCGACGGCGGGTAGGATTTATACTATTTAACGATTTAACTATCTTTTCCAGTTTATCAACCAACATTAGATTGTCAAATGGTAAATACGTGCAATTTTAACCTGATAATTGCCAAATCTACTCCGTTAATAAATAATTCAATTTAGAATGCGAGTAGCAAAAAAATGGCCTTTTCCCTGAAAACGATAAGTGATTTCTAAATGAGTGAATCATAGCAACCGCCATTATATTATTGCACAATTGTCTCTTTCTGGATACAATTGTGCAATATTTTTAGGAGAGTAAGCAATGAAATATACTCTAGAGGTTTATGAAACAAAAACCAAAAAACGACCTTTTAAGAGCTGGCTAGACAGACTCGATGGCATCATAAAATATATGATAGTCGCTAAACTAGAGAGGATATGTTTAGGCAATTTTGGCAATTGTAAAATTCTTGATCATGGCATCGGTGAAATCAAAATAGACACCGGTCCTGGTTACAGAATTTATTATAGTGTAGTGGGTCTAAAAATTGTTCTTTTGTTGTGTGCGGGTGATAAAAAAACGCAGCAAAAAGACATTGCAAAGCTAAAGAATATTTAAAAGATTACAAAGGTCGTGGGAGGACTTATGGCAAGAAGTAAAAAATTTCGTGATTTATTAATTGAAAAGCTGCAAAATTCTAAAGAGGCAAGACTATACTTTGAAGCCATTTTAGAAGAATGCAAAGAGTGCGATGAAGAAGAAGCCAAAAAACTTGTGTTACAAGCCCTTAAAAACATAGCTGATGCACAAGGTGGCATTGCAGCGCTAGCAGCAAAAACTAAGTTGGGTCGGCCAAGTCTTTATAAAACATTATCCCCAGAGGGCAATCCAAAATTAAGCACTATTATTACTATTACCAATGCACTGCTGTCGTTTTCTTCCCGAACACAAAAATAGGCAGGCGCTGATTCCAGCTTGCCGCGTAGCTCTGCAGGTGTGAAAGACTGGTCAGCATTAACAAAAGTTACAAATCTGCATCGCGTTTATAATAGTCTTGTTTTAAATGTTCAGGCTCACCAAGTTCATTATAATCCATCGTGACTTCTTCACCCTTTTTAATATCCCTTATCACGATAAATTTTCCACGACCAATTCTTTTGAGATTGGGTGAGTTTGCATGGTTTATATACCAAACAATTTCCATGTGATCAAAGCGATGTGGGCACTTCCACTCATCATCACTTTGAGCCGTACAATATTTTAAAAAATCTTCGGGAATATCTTTTTTGTGGAGTATTCTGGGTTCATAACCATCTGGAAAAAAATGTATGATAGCACCGGTTGAAATTTTGTGCGCAGCAAAAATACCGATCCCCCAAGGCGCGGTTGATGGTTGTAACATAAAAGAAAATTCAGTAATTTCCTCACCAAACGTTTTACCATTAACACTATTTACCAGCAGCGGCGAAAGAAGAATAAGAATTCGTAAGAATCTCATAAAAACCCTTAAATTTGAGGCGTGTTACTTATTTGATCATTATATATAATATAGTGATGGAAATATCAACAACTACACCTATAAAGGAAATTTGTATGTCTTTGAAACAAAAGGGTCTTGATCGTCTGCATGACATTCTTGGAGAAAATGGAAAAACAGTTGTTGAACGTCTTACAAAAATTTCTCCGGATTTTGCAGAATACATTGTCAATTTTGTCTATGCCGATCTTTATGCACGTCCAGGGCTTTCTGACAAAGAGCGAGAGCTCATCGTGGTAACAAGTCTTATCAGCCAAGGAAATACTGGCATTCCTTTGAAAACACATATTCACGGCATGCTCAACGTGGGGTGGACACAAGCACAAATTATTGAGTTGATTATTTTTATAACCTGTTATACCGGTTTTCCTGCAGCAGTTGATGCACTTGTAACAGCTCAAGAAGTTTTTGATACTTTGTGAGCATAGCTTGTTAATTTTTGACTTTGACGGAACTATCGCAGATTCGCTGCATGCGCTACTCGAATGCATCAACAACAATGCGCATTATTATGGCTATAAAAAAATAGATGACGTTGAAGCGTTAAGAAACAAAGAAGCCGCTGAAATTCTTAAAGAACTGGGATTATCAATCTGTAAATTGCCTTTTGTTGTACAAGCAGTCCGCAATGATATGCGTTCAAAAATTCATGCGTTACAACCGGTTCCAGAAATTGCTGAAGTGCTCACTCAGCTTCATAAAAAAGAAATAGGCATGAGTATTATCACCAGCAACGCAACAGAAAATGTGGAAATATTTTTGCGCAATCATAACCTCAACTTTTTCAAGCATATTCATGGGCAAAGCAGTATATTTGGAAAAAGTAACTTGATAAAAAAATTCTTGGCTAGCCATAAGATTAATGCAGCAAAAACCATCTATGTAGGCGATGAAACCAGAGATATTGAAGCGGCAAAACATAATAAAATAAAATCTGCTGCGGTTACCTGGGGATTTAATAGTTCACAGAAATTACGCGAAAAAAATCCTGATTATATGCTGCATCATCCCAAAGAATTATTTGATTTGATTGCGTAGGGAATTACCTTTTTATAGGAGTTATATCCATCTCAAAACCAATAGCATGTAAAACTGTTTTTAATGAAGTAAGGCGGGGATTACCATTTTTAGAAAGCATGCGATATAGATTTTGTTTATTTAAATTTGTTTCCTCAGCTAAATCGGCAATGCTGCCACCACGGGCCTCCAAAACGTCACGCAAAGCTAATAAGAATACACGTTCATCCTCATCAGCAAGAGCAGCTTTCAGATACGCTGCTGCTTCTCGAGGATCTTTAAGATTTTCCAATAAAAACTCTTGAAAGTCTCGATGGATTCTTTTGATACTCGCTTTGCTTGCGCTTTTTTTTCTTTTCATTTTATTGACCCCTTATAATCAAGCCAGTACTTTTGAGCCTTCGTTATATCCCGTTCTTGGCTTCCTTTATCTCCCCCAACCAATAACACCACCATAATGTTACCCTGTTTACCAAAATATATGCGATAGCCCGGTCCCAAATCAATTCTTAACTCCCAAACACCTGATGCCTTTTTGAGCAACTTACAATCACCAAAGCTACCTAAGTTGATTCGCTTCAATCTGGCTATAATGTTTGCTCTAGTCGTTTCATCTAAATCAAGCAACCATTGAGTAAACGGTTCTTTTCCCGTACTTGTCTTGTAAATAATGGTTTTTATAAGGCTCATATCATTATTTTAGCTTATAAGCTATTTTCTTCAAGTATTTTTTAATCGCTCATCAAGCTCATAACTTGCCGTCACTGGCAATTTGCCATGTGCTTCCAAATTGCCCAAAAGCACGTGCGCTGCTGCTTCTTGCGCATCTGAATCATCCTCATAAGCAACAATCACCACATCATTTTGGTTAAAATATTTCAAGCTATAGGGATTGCCAAACAACGTGACTACGAACTTCTTTCCTTGCTCTCGCAACGTGCTTAATAATTTGAGCGTACTATTTGAAAGCCCATAGTTCTTAGCAGCAAATTTGTTCATATCAAAAATTCCAACAATCACAGAGTCGCATGATGTCAACTGTTGCTCTAGGTGCGCACAATTAAATGTTTGTGAAGGAACATGAAAAAAAGAACATGAATTATTTTTGAGGATTATTTGCACGAATATACTTTCTGGAACTCCGCCAATTTGGACTAATGCAAGTTTCTTACAAGGCAATATTTCGCGCAAAGTATTGCCATTCCCCACTAACGTGATCGCTTCCTGGAACAATCGCTTTTTTAACGCATAGGCATCAGGGGTGTGCAACTGAGCTTGCACCTTACGCACATCGATTGGATCTCTATTATGCACGCCCAACCGTTCTTTTGCGCGCAAAATTTTTAATACCCTCCGATCAAGTTCACTCAAGGTGATTCTACCATCACGCAGCGCTCGCTCAATCGCACCAACTGCAGCCACTACATCAATGGGTGCAAGCAAAATGTCATTGCCTGCCAAATATGCTTGAAGTTCGAGTTCGCCCGGTTGAACATGATTTGTGACAGCGTCCATGCACAATCCATCGGTGATGATGAGTCCTGCAAAACCCAATTCTTTTTGCAAGAGATCGGTTACAAGCGCTGATGACAGGCTTGAGGCACTATTTGCGCGCACATCATAGACAGGAATATGTAAATGCGCGGTCATAATTGCGGGAACTCCTGCTGCAATTATTTTTTTGAATGGAAATAATTCAATTTCATGCAAACGAAGTTTATCATGATAAATTATTGGAAGCGCAAAATGTGAATCAACTGCGGTGTCACCATGTCCTGGAAAATGTTTTGCGCAGGTTAAAATTCCCGCATCGTGCATGCCCAGCATCATCTGTATAGCTTTTTCCGTTACATTATTTTTATCTTCGCCAAATGAGCGATCAAATATCACTGGGTTCGCTGCGTTGTTATTCACATCAATAACTGGTGCCAAATTTACATCGACACCAATAACTTTGCATTGACGACCAATTTCTTTGCCAAGCTCATACAGCAGATCATCATCTTGAATCGCACCAAGTGTCATATTTTTAGGGAACCTCATGGTATCGTACAACCGCATACTTAAACCCCACTCGCAATCTTGAAACGTCCACATAGGATATGTGCTGAGCGAATAATAATAATTCATAAACTCAATTTGTTTTTCAGGAGTGCTCTTGAACAAAAAAATAATGCCGCCCACTTGATATTCATTGATCATGGAAGTGACATATTCTTGAGACATATTGAGACGTGATTTGAACATCATGGAAGCTAATGCTTCCTCAGGTTGATCAAAACATGATGCGGCAGCAATAACAAAAAGTTGGCCAATTTTTTCTCGCAGCGTCATGTGTTGTAATGTTTCTTCAGCCCATGAAGCATGGATTATTTTTTGGCTAGAAAAGACGAGGGATGCTAGTAACAGTATCGATGAAATTCTGCTATCCATGAGCATCCTTTTATTTGCTATGTTTTTCTTTCATTTTTTTAAGAATTATTTCACGCAAGCCATGAGCCGCGTTGCGATCAACACCATCAATGTGTGCCCGCATGCCAGAAACCACTGTTGCCGTAGAAAGGTGCACATCATAGAGGCCAAGAACGCGATCTAACAAATCTTGATCAAGATATACATCTTGGATTCGGTCATAAGGAATAGTAATTTCCTGCGGCGCAATGGGACCTTTTTTGATAATTACATAATCATCTGTCAAATCATAAAAGTAGTTTTTGTAATACCACGTTTCATAAAAATATACCAAGGCATAGAAGATCATGAAAAAAGGAATGATTAATGCAAGATGCCAGAATTTAAAATCAGCTAAGCTGGCCTCAAGTGAAATTGCAACAACTGAGGCAATTCCAACGATCAACATAGTTTTGCGCATAGCTTTTTTAAATGGTTTTTTGTGACTCAATGGAAATTTATTTTGAATCTCATGACTGATATACATAGAATCCTCGATACAAAATATAATTACAACAAAAATAAGATTGTGACATGAGCAGAGTAGCACAAATACATGAAGTAATTCTAGACATGATTAAGTTACATTCAGTTGGCGTTAATTCAGCACTTTTGCCCAAACATCTATAATACGAGCTATTTGATTATTTTCGTTACATTGCAAAACTACCATTGTGGTAGCTCTGCCGACATTGACATGTGTCCACTCAAAATAAATAACAACAGAATTGGTTTCGGTAGATGGAATAATAAGTGCATTAGCTATATCAACAACCCAGTCTGCTTTCTTAGACTCAGGATTATATTCTTTTTCAAATCCTCTCATTTGTGGCAATAACAAGTCGCGATTGCCTTCAAATAAAACGGAGCGATTATCAGTCTTGGTTAAATTCTTAGCAAATAAAGATTTTATCCGCACATCATCTGGTTGAACAGATCCTGCACTACCCACATCATGAACAAATTTTAAATAGCCTTGTGCAAGTTCAATTAAATGATTTTTATGTTCAGTTTTCATAGTATGTACTACAACCTTTGTATAGTTACCGAAATCGTTTTCTACTGCTAATAGTGAACTTAAATGTATGCTTAAGAAAAGTAAACAACTAGCTTTCATTCGTCTTATTGTATGCATAAGTTCCTCCTGTTTTTAATCATGTGAGAAAATTGTCTTAAGGATATGCAATAATTTTTATAATGTGAATGGGTGCTAAGGCAGTTGTATAACCAAAAATATTTCTGGAAATTTTAAGAATTTAATTAGATAAACATAAAACATGATATGGTGCCGGTCCGTCTACGCCTACGGCTTATTCGGATAATCTTCGCCATCAATTCCGCTCAGATACTGGCAACAGCCAATCGAAGCCGTAATTTGACATCGAAGTGTGGACCATGCAGGTGAAGAGTGGCGGCGCTTGGTAGATGCATTCCGAAATGCATATGATAACATTTAATTTTACGTTACGCCACATCCAAACAGTATTTACATCGCTTAAGCTTGAGATCAAATTTTAGTCTTTTGTATGGCCAAAAAAAGTGATTTAACAAAAGCAGCCAACCGCCCGACACCTAATTGACAGTTTCAGTACAGAAAAAGCAAAGTTTGGTTTTAGGCTAGAAGCAATCCAATGCACATTTAAAAAGTTTCGGATTTTTAGCATAAATCCATTGCGCAAACAAAAAAGCCGACCAGGGTTAACCAGTCGGCTTTTTCAAATACATACTTTATTATTTCTTCTGCTGTTGATTTATTTCTACTTCAACACCTTTCATGCATGCTGCAATCTCATCGTTACTTTTATTGCGCTCAACATCAAAAGTGCTTTTTCTGCCGACCGCCAAATAACTGACCTTATTACGACATGATTTAACACCATCTATAGCTTTAATAAATTCATCATCAGACAAATACCTCTTGAAAGAAACACCTTGATTTTTGTCATGATACCGAACACCAGTGAATGGATTAGCCGGCGAAACCCATTCGTCTTTTTTTCTTATAATCTCGAGACCATGTTCGCTCTCGGCAATCAACCTATCAAGGAACTCGCCTTTATCATTATCGATCAGAAAATTGGAGAGATCTTTGCAATCTTCATTATTAGCAGTTTCAGCCCAAATGCGGCAATCTGATGGTTTAAAAACTCCACCTAAAGGATTAACCCAAAACATTCCACCAAAGTGTGGCAATCTACAATTTCCAATTTTCTTTGAAAAGTACAAAATTTTTGCCCCAA
>JABDCY010000013.1 GCA_013287855.1 Candidatus Babelota bacterium
AAACCAAGTTGGGCTTTGAGCACCGGGATCATTACAATAATGCCACCACCTGGAATACCGGTTGCTGGGGGCTTCCGGGTGGACATCTTGAATTTGGTGAGACATTCGAAGAATGTGCAAAGCGGGAAGTATTAGAAGAAACTGGCTTGATGATAGATAATATATCATTCTGCAGTGTCACCAATGATGTTTTTGTTTCCGATGATAAACATTATGTAACTATTTTTATGAGAGGAAATTACACAAGCGGTGAACCTTGCCTTCTAGAACCTGAAAAATGCGAAAGCTGGAAATGGTTTCCGGTGCTTTCATTACCGGAGCCATTATTTTTACCACTCCATAATTTTATGCGGCAGCAAAAGGACTTATTCATTCTTTAAACCGCAGGTTGATCCCGCCACAAAGAAAATTTCTTTGTCAGCTCATTAACTTCTACAATTGATCCAAATAAAACACATCCATAAAAAATTAGGTGCTCTTCAGGAGTTTGTGCCGTATTGGCGATTTGTTCTTGATAGGTGCCGCCGGTCATGGTGTTTACAAATGCCCCATATGCGAGATTTTTTTCGCGAGCAGCTTTTACCGTTTTTTTAATTTCACCCGATTTTGCACGCAAAATAATGAAGGGTATTTTTGAAATATTGGGATAGTTATTTACCTCTTTATCTTTGTAATCATCAAGTTGTAATGGTGTGGTGCCAAGTTTTGCGCCGAGTCCAATTACCATATGAGCTAATGCATTCATAGCAACGCCAGTTGGTAAATCCTTGTTGACGATCGCGACTAATTTATGAGTCAATTCCATAATAGTTTCTCCGCAAGTTTTTTATCTTAAGGGCTTATCCGAAAATTAATGCAAAGCTGATTAGATAGATAATGCTATCAAAAGGATGTCTATAATCTTTATATCTTGAAATTAAACAGCGATTGCCCCTCTTTGTCATCCTGAACTTGTTTCAGGATCCATGTGTCGAATTACCAAAGAGCCTACAGTGTAAAAATTAATCTTATTAATCATATCATTATATAACTTTTTCTATTTTATCAAGTCAGGATGATTATGCGACTATGGATCCTGAAACAAGTTCAGGATGACAAAATCCGATTATCAAGTTTTTTAAAATGTTTGGAATTTTTAGATAATTCTAATTTTGGCCAGAAATTCATAAAAAAGGGCCGTAATTTTTCTGCTTTCAAAAAAAATGCTAAAAGTGCCAAAAAAGTCCTTAAATACGCCAAAATCTTGACTTTCTTAATTTCAAATTGTTACTATTAAATTAACAGTAATATCATATTTTAACTATCTAAAAAAAGGGGACCACTATGAAGAAGTCACTATTTTTCATTTTGCTAGGTGTAGCTTTATCAATGCATCAAGCTGCTTTCTCAGTAGATGCTGAAGCACGTGAAATCGCTAACGAACTTAAAAAAACAACCGAAGAGTTTGAAGACATAACCGCACAGGTGGTGTCCGATAAGCCTGAAGATAAATTCAATAAGGAAGAGTTAAAACAAATTCATGAAAGAGCTCAAGCTGAATTAGCAGATGTTGATGAATTTGCAGCCGACTTAGAACCAGCTTTTCCTCTATTTCCTGAAGTTAAAGCGTTACAAGGATCCTTGCAACAGCTTAAGGCAATCACAAAAGAAGAAATGGAGCAAGAAGAAGGCATGATGCTGGAAGAACCGATGACGGTGGAAATGTCTGAAGAAGCGATGACAACTTATTAAACATTGAGGATAACATCATGAAACGGATTTTATCACTAGCAATGTTATTTGCTTCATCATCGATAGTTGGTTGGATTCAAGATTATCCGGAACAATGGCAAACAAAAGATGCTCCTATGAATATACCTCGTGAAGGAACAAAGTTTCCTGCAGAGGCGTATGAGATTCCTGGCGAGCACTTAGCGCCAACACAAGAATTTGAACAAAATATGGAATACTCGCAAGAACGACGTGTTATGCCGTACAGACAGGTAAGATACACAAACATATCGCGACCATCTCGTACTGTCTACGAATACGAAAATGATCCGTATGAAATGCCGGACATCGAATAAACCAATATCTTTGTAAGAATTATTAATTAGTGTAATTGAAAAAGGAGATTATCATGAAAAAAATATTGATTATCTTAGTATTAGTATCTACCGCATTGTCAACTTCTTTAATGTATTCCGAAACTATGCAACCTAGAATGAGATACAAAAAAGGCGGCAAGATGCACGGTAGAATGTGGAATGGTAAAGGTAGATCGAGACACTTGAAAGGTAAGAACTTGAATATGACGCTTGAGCAACAAGAGGCTCGTCTGGCTAAAATTGAAGAGAAGATCAAAACATCCAAAGGACCATGGGCTGAAAAGCTTAAAGGTCGTGTTGAAATGATGAAAAAGCGAATAGAAGAAAAGAAAAAAGCGGGCATGGTAAAAACTGCAGAACCTAAAAAGCTCGAAGAAATATAATTTGTTACCAATCGCAGTTTAAAAAAAGTTGGCTCAGAAATGGGCCAATCTTTTTTTGCTGTGCAACACGATATTCTTAATTAAATATTCTACTGGTTGCCACTGTCTTTCTTAGTACTAATATAAGTTTTCGTAGATATATTCTTTAGGGCTTTTCTTTTGATTACTGTCAAAGCAGAGGGCAAAAAATTATCATGAGCAAATTTCTTGCGAGCAGTTGATAAGTCACCAACAAATACCACTCCATCAATTTTTTGATATGCTGTCTCGATATCATCAATGAAAACCAACAAATTTTCCCATTTACCAGTTGGTTGCACAAGATAGCCGTAGGTATTATCTCCAGTAGCTGGGGAAAAATTAGTAACGGTAAATTCGCTATAAGGGGATTTATCTAAGATCTGAGTTGTTGAAGCAAGCCATTTTTTATGATCATTGAATATAACACATGCTTCATCTGCTATTGTTAAACGCTGATCGATACCTTCTTTAAATGATTTATCCATACTATAAAGATTTATTCCGGCAGTACTTAAAAAAATGATGCTGAAGATTACGAGATTGTGATTTATCATAAGTTGTCCTTTCATCTATTCACTAAATAACGATAACAATTCATATACATTCTTAAATTGTTTCACCACGCATGAAGTTGTTTCAATCTTCTGATTGTGCGCAACAAGCAGCTGTGCAATACCAAATTTTTCTGCTTCACGGATATACATGCCAATCTGATTGATCGGTTTTATTTGTCCGGTCAAACTAATTTCACCCAATGCTATCGATTTTTCTGGCAGTGGCAGCTGGAAGTAGCTAGAAAGCAGTGCCAATGCAATACCCAAATCGGGAGAGCTTCCTTTAGTTTTAAAGCCGCCACTTACTTTGAAAAAAATATCATGCATGCTCAATTTTACCTGCAGATATTTTTCTAAAATCGCGGCAATTAAGACCACTTGTTTATGATCAACGCCAGAAACTACTCGTTGTGGCATGCCTAATTTTGAGGCGATGGTGAGCGCTTGTAGTTCAAGAAGTAACGGTCGCGAGCCTTCAATAAAACTAACCAGCACCGAACCAGGTGAATGGGAAATTTCGCTAATCAGATGTTGGTTAATATTGGGAACTTCGATCATGCCATCTTCATGCATTTCAAAAAATCCAAGCTCATTAATCGTGCCAAATCTGTTTTTCACCGAGCGTAGTACACGCGTTTGCCAGCGATCTTCACCTTGCAAATAGAAAACTGCGTCAACCATATGCTCCAAAGTCTTTGGTCCTGCTATGGTGCCGTCTTTGGTGATATGTCCCGTGGCGATAATGGCAATATCATGTTCCTTTGCCAAACGCATAAGCGCAAAGGTTGACTCGCGCAGCTGGCCAATGCTGCCGGGAATTGTTTGAGTTGTGGGCGTGTAACAACTTTGTATCGAATCGATGATAAGCAAATCTGGCTTTTGAGCTTGCGCTGTCGCAATGATTGCTTCAAGATCTGCTTGGTCAGAAAAAAGCAGATTGTTATTTCTGCAGCCTAAGCGCTCGGCGCGTCCCTTAACTTGTTGCAGAGATTCTTCCGAAGAAAAATAAAAGACTTGGTAATTTTGTGCGAGTTGATGAGAAATTTGCAAGAGCAGCGTTGATTTACCGATCCCAGGATCACCAGTCAACACAATGAGTGAGCTTGGCATGATGCCGCCACCAACAACCCGATCCCATTCCTTGATGTTAGAAAGCATGCGCGGACGAGTTTTTGTGTCGATGGTATCTAAGGAAACTAAATTGAGCGTGGTTGCTGTTGCGCCAGAGGCACGAAAGCTCCCTATTTTGGGAGCAGCTTTAACTTCGGTAAAACTTTCCCATTCCTTGCACTCAGGACAGCAGCCCATCCATTTGATGGTCTGGTAGTTGCAGGAAGAGCAGGTGTAACTAATTTTTTGTTTGGACATGATTTTACAATGCGCTCATATAATAAAACGACGGCTGTTTATCAATGCTGTAACATTGCCTACAGCGGGCTTGATAAGCCTCTTGCGCACCAACCAAAATGATAGGGTCATCATGGCGTGCTACTTTACCATCAACCAGACGTTGGGTGAAATTGGCATCTTTTCCACATAAGGTACAGATGGCTTGTAATTTGGTGACATGATCAGCGATTGCGAGCAACAAAGGCATGCTGCCAAAAGGAGCACCGCGAAAATCGAGATCAAGACCAGCAGCGACGACGCGCTTGCCCATATCGATGAGGGAGCAAATAATGGGAACAATTCCCGCATCAAAAAATTGCACTTCATCAAGACCAATCACCTGAGCCGAATCTTTGCTTCCTTGATCTAAAATTACTTTAAGATCATCAACCGGAAAGGCATCCAATTTTGAGCCATTGTGCGAGGTGACACATTCGATCATGTGCCGATTATCGATGCTTGGTTTAAACACCATTACATGTTGTTGTGCTATTTTTGCACGTCGTAGGCGCCGAATAAGTTCTTCCGATTTTCCCGAGAACATGGGACCACAAATAATTTCCAAAGAACCTTTTTTACCCGAAGACATAATAAATTCCTTTGATTTTTCAATTTGATTGTTGAACGTTTAGATAGATGATTTAGAATAAAGGAACTTTTTTGGTCTGGCAAAATTATATGGCGCAATATTTGTTAAAAAATTTCTTGCTCAATTTCATCAAAACTTTTATCAATTGATGCAAAATTTCGCCAGCCTGGATAATCATAATGCCACCATTCACAGCGGATGGGTGTAAAACCATGATGCATCATAATTGCTTTAAGAAATTCTCTATTTTTGATCTGATCAGCAGTTAAATTGGTAATACAACCTTGATGTGCCTCTTGTGCAAAACTTAAAGGAGGCATACTTAATTCTGATCCATCAGAAAGATTAATTAAGCGGACATCAATAGCAGTTCCTCTGGTATGCCTGCCGCCTTCATTTTCGTCATAGGGATTTGAAACATAATTTTCTGGATTTTTGATGTTTATGGCAAGAACGCCTTCCCACAATTTCTTTTGTGCCCACATCGGCCGCAGGGCATCCATGATTTTGAGGCCATAGCCAAATCGTGCGAGCTCGTGCTGCACTTTATCCAAAGCAAGTGCAACCTCTTCAAGAAGATACGCTTTGGCATTTTTGGGATATAAAGCTTTGCCTAAGAAATTAGTATCTGAAGCAAAATAGAGTTCCACAACAATAGTGGGGCTGATTTTTTGTACTTCCACCAGCTTGGCATGATTTTGAGCATACGCAGAGAGACATGCAAATATTATTAACAGACGTGCATTTGCGAAATTCATACAGGTTTCTCCCACATTTGAACATTAATTATTTTGAAGGTAATGTAACACGGTTGATTTTTATGTAGGAAGCTTTTTATGTATGCCATATATAATTTCTTTTATTCCCCATTCAAAATACTCGCCTTGAATGTGCCGTTGTTCAATTCAAAAAATGCGTCGTGAATCGTGTTGAGGTCTTTATTAGGGCAAACAGCTGCGTCTTCTTGGATATTTATACCTGTGCCAAGTCTTTCTTGAAAAAAATTTCTGCTTTTTTTCCATTTATCATATACGAGCATATCTCTGGTGCCATCAGGCACATTTATATGAACATAATGGATATATCTTCGTCCATCACTTAGAGTAAAAAGTCCACACTCAAAAAAGCTAGGATCTTTAGTGTCTTGTGTGAATGTATACTTACCCAGACAAAGTGTTTTTAGCGAAGGTTTTTCATGTTCCATGCCTATGAGAGGAGATGTGATGAGCAATGATAAAAAAATGAATGAGAAAGAATTTTTTTTATTGCGCCACATAATACTTCCTTATAAAAAAACTTTTGGATATTTGCTAGTAGTTGCCGTTTTTTTTATATGCATCAAGAAATTTGTGTAAAGTTTGCCATGCAGCCCAATCTACTTCGGACTTAGAGTCATCAGTAAATGTATCTTCATGTAATGTTGGGTGACTGAATGTTGTTTTCTTGAGTACTTTGTTATAGTAAAGTTGATAATTAGGCTCTTCATACTGTCTCACCAGTATAAAGAAATCCCTATCAATTAGGCAGAATTGGTCATCATCTGAATTAAATAGTTGAGGATCTTTTCGACTTTGAACAAAGGTATGCTTTAAAATAGTAAACTTTAAAGGTTGATTCATGCTATTGATTTTGGTTGATATCAGAAGTATCGCAATGATGAAAACATGAAATAAGTGTTGATACCGTTCCATGACAATTTTCCTATTCTTTGTTGAGTTTTCTATATGCATCAAGCAATAGAGACCAAATTTGCATTGGATTGAAGATCTAAGAAATTAATATCACTTTTGCCATTCGTATCTTCTGACCGACTCGAGGTTGTTGTCTTTGATGTTTTATCATACGTAAGAACATCTGTTGTTAGCGTTGTAATTCCTGTTGCTAGCTTTGTAGTTGTGGTTCTTTCGCTCACATGGATCAAATCAGGGCGATCAATCAAGCAGAATTGGTTATCGGCTGAATTATATAGCTCACGATCTTTGCGGCTTTGAACAAAGGTATGCTTTAAAATAGTAAATCGTTGTAAGGGTTGCTGTTGATCCATGCTATTGATTTTTGTTGATAGCAGAACAATCGCAATGCTAAAAACACAATGTTGTCGATAATAGTTCATGATGATTCTCCTATTCTAAATTGTTCAGTGTTTTGTATGCACCGAGAAATTTGCTTAAAGTTTTCTCGTGTTTAGCGCCATCAGTAGATATATCTTCATGTAGCGTTGGGCGACTGAATGTTGTTTCTTTACGCACTTTATTGTAGTAAAGTTGATAAATATATTCTCCATGCGTTTGTTTCACTATTATAAATAGATCACGATCAATTAAACAAAATTGGTTATCGGCCGAATTAAATAGTTCGGGATCTTTGCGACTTTGAACAAAAGTATGCTTTAAAATTTTAAATGTCTTTAAAGGTTGCTCTTGATCCATGCTATTGATTTTTGTTGATAGCAGAACTATCGCAATGATGAAAGCATGAAATAAGTGTTGATAGCTGTTCACGATGATTTTCCTATTCTTTGTTGAGTTTTTTATACGCATCAAAAAGTGAGCTAAGTTCCTCATCTTGATGACTAGCCCAATGCTCATCGGTAATAAAAGTGCATGCTAGTTGTTTTGTCTTTTTATCATAGTTAAGAGTGGTGCCCGTACTCAAACCATATTTTATAATGCGAACGTAGTCCTTATTGTCAATGAGGCTAAATTTTGTGCCGGCATGGAAAGTATCTGAGCCCGTTGCCCATTGCGTGAACGTAATGTCTTTAATTGAAAAAGTTTTGAGGGCTTGGGGGTCATTTCCCACGGTTTTGATTGGGGCAGCAATCAAGAGTAACGCGATGCTTATAGTGCCAAATAATTGATATCGGTTCATAACGATTTTCCTATTCGATATTGTTGAGTTTTTTATACGCTTCAAGCATTGATCTAAGGTCTTTATACAAAGCAAGTACTTGGTCTTCATAAGGAGGCTCAAATGTACCGAAAGTAGAAATAAGCGCTATTTTTTTCGTGGCTTTATCATATTTAATGGCTTGGTTGCATATGAAGGGCACGCCATAACATGTTTCAATCCAAATACGGTCTTTGTTATCAACAATAAAGAGTTCACGACGAGAGTCATGAAATGTATCCGAGTTTTCATAGGTAATTGAGGCTTCTTTCGATTGCACAAAAGTAATGTTATTAAGAGAAAAAGTTTTGAGGGCTTGGGGGTTATTTTCCATGCCTAAGATAGACGTTGTGATGAGCAAAAGTGAAAAGATACATAACGGAGGGGAACAGATAAACTTGGTCATGATAATCTCTAATAATCTTAATTAAGTTTTGTCTACAGCAGGATAATAGGATACACTAGTTATTAGTAGGTACAACCTTAATTATGTAGGTGGGGATCCATGAATTATAAGAACTATATTCTTCTTTCTATTCTCTGTAATATTACATTACAAGCTGAAATTAGCCAAATCCGATCGTTTCAGGAAGCAGAAGCTATATTAGCCACGACAGATAAAAATACCCTGGTACTTTTTGATGTTGATGAAACACTCATCTATTGGGCCGACAAGATCCAATACCCAAAATTTAAATCCCAATGGCAAGATATGAAGAAAATGGCTTGGGAACGCGCTGGCGACCGTCAAACTTTGCTTCGTAGCAAAATATTTCTCAAGTGCAAAAAGGTGCTTATCGAACCTTTCGTTGCAGATATTATTAGACAGTTACAAGATCGTGAAGTAAAGGTGCTTGCCCTGACCAAAATGGAATCGGGGAATTATGGCATAATTCCCTTAATGGAGGAATGGCGCTACCAGGAGTTGCGTGATCTTGGCATCACATTTAAATCATGGTCTGACCATCGTATGGAATTCTCTCAATGTGTAACTCGCGAAAACAATTATCCGGTATTTTACAAAGGCATTCTGGTGACCAACCGACATGAAAAAGGGGAAGTCTTAGGGGCTTTTCTCGATACCATATTCGAACGTGAAGGGTATAAACCAGATCGCGTAATGTTGTTTGAAGATCAAATTGGGAATTTACAGTCGGTTGAACAAGAGTTAGCGAGTCGCGGTATTGCATTTGAAGGTTATCACTATCTTGGGCCATATCCTGACGCAGAATTCGATCCAATTATCGCTCAATACCAGCTTGACTATTTACATGACCATGAAGAGTGGTTGACTGATGAAGAAGCAGCTCAACATCTTGCCTCAGGAATTAAATCATGCAATTAAATAAATATTTAGCCCATGCAGGCATTGCCTCTCGCCGACAGGCTGCTGAGCTTGTTAAAACCGGAAAAATAACGGTGAATGGCTTAGTAGTTAAAGAACCGGGTTATCAGGTTAAGCCAACCGATGTTGTTGAATTTCAAGGCAGCGTGGTGCGCCAGGAAGAAAAAATTTACATTCTTATGAATAAGCCAAAAGGTTATATCACCACCGTTGCAGATGAGCGCAATCGCAAAACCGTGATGCAGCTTCTTGAGTCTGCACACTTTAACGAACGCATTTATCCTGTAGGACGTTTGGACCGCGATACTACCGGAGCATTGGTTTTAACCAATGATGGTGATTTTGCGCAGAAACTTTCTCATCCAAAATATGAAGCGCAAAAAGTCTATCATGTTACACTTGATCGAGTTATTAAAATTGCCGAACTCCAAAAAATTGCGCAAGGTCTAGTGCTAGAAGATGGCCCTGTAGATGTTGACGAAATTTCCTATATCCCTGACAATCCACGCAGTCGCGTGCGCATTCGGTTGCATAGTGGTAGAAACAGAATTGTGCGCAGAATTTTTGAGCACCTTGGGTTTGAAATAACAAAACTTGATCGGGTAAATTATGCTGGGCTTACCTTAAAGGGTTTGCCGCGTGGTGCTTGGCGCTATTTGGTAAAACACGAAGTTGCAATGCTTAAATAAACTTCAGTAAAAAGGGAAGCTAATGGATCGAATCAAAATTTCTAATTCGATGAAAAAAATTGCTCTTGTCATGAGCTTGATTGTTATACAGCTTATGCAAGGGCAGCCTATATGTGTTTTCATAGAGGGATTGACGGGCGCTGGAAAAACAACATTTCTCGAACTGCTAAAAAAGAATATTCCCGAAATTGCAATTATGCGCGAACCGGTCGATGAATATTGCGATGTACAAGGAACCGGTAATATTTTGGAATTATATTTCAAGGATTTATCGCGCTGGGGACTCGCCGCTATTTTGTATTGCAATGCCACATGCACAAAATCTGTTGAGCATTGCATTCGTTTAGCAACAAGTCCTTTAATAATTTTTGATCGTTCACCGCAAACAGGCATGTACGCATTTGCATACGCCACCCATCGATTGGGTAGTTTAACTGATTTAGAACTGGCAATTGCTCGTCAAGTTTGTTCGGTGTTATGGAATTCGTTAACCATTAAGCCTGCTGGCTATATATATTTACGTTGTAGTCCTGAAACTGCCATGAATCGTATTCGACAACGAGGGCGGGTTGAAGAAGCGTCACTTTCCATGGAGTTTGAAAAAACATTACATTATTTTCATGAAAATTGGCTTATCTACAAGAAAGGCATCGCCCAAGAATATGTGAATATTCCGGTATTGGTAATCGACGCAGAACAGAATTTTAAAGATGATGCTGAAGCACAACATAGTTTTGTGCAACAAGTGCGCGAATTTATCGGACAACTTAGTGAAAAGCAGATTGATACATAGTGTTAAGGCGCAAGAGCGTGTTTGTTTCACATAAATTTCTCAGACATAACATGAATCGATGGTTGATACTTTTTATAGTAGGAGCGAACATGCAAATTAATTCACTGCCCATTAGTTTTGCCAGCGACAATCATGCAGGCATTCATCCAGACATTATGCAAGCCTTGCAAGCTGCAAATTCAGGCTACGCATTAGCGTACGGTAAAGATGTGATTACCAAAGAAGCACGCACTATCTGCAAAGAACTGTTTGGTGAGTGCGAAGTTTTTTTTGTGCTCACCGGGACCGCTGCCAATACCTTGGCATTGAGCACCATGCTGCAACCTTATCAAGCGGTTATTGCGCCTGAAACAGCGCACATCAACACATTTGAATGTGGCGCAACTGAGAAGTTCGTGGGTTCTAAGATTTTAACCGTGCCAAGTAGCGATGGAAAAATAACCATTGATCAAATTAAGCACCATCTGCGCACGGTGGGTTCTATCCACCATGCAAAGCCGCGAGTTGTTTCGATTACGCAAGCAACCGAGTATGGTACCGTGTATACGCCACAAGAACTAAAAGAGATTTGTAATTTTGCTCATGAGCAAAATTTATTAGTGCATATGGACGGCAATCGTCTTTATAATGCAGCTGCATATTTAGGTGTCTCATTAAAAGCATTAACTCGTGATGTTGGCGTTGATGTTCTTTCACTTGGCGGTGCCAAAAATGGTCTTATGTGTGGCGAGGCGGTAATTTTTTTTGACCCTGGTTTGGCTGCATATTTTGAAAATCGTCAGCAGCAGGCCATGCAGCTGTGTTCAAAAATGAGATTTGTAGCTGTTCAGCTGGGAACCTTGTTGAGCAATAATCTGTGGTTGCGGAATGCGCAGCATGCCAATAACATGGCCCAAATGTTAGCCGATGGGCTTGCAAAAATTCCAGCTATCAAAATCACCCAAAAAGTTCAAGCGAATGCCGTATTTGTTACGATGCCCGCCCATCTGATTAAGCCTCTGCAACAGAAATTTCACTTTTATATGTGGAATGAGCAGAAGTCTGAAGTTCGCTTAATGACTTCATGGGCAACCAATGAGAAAGATGTGCAGGAATTTTTGCACGAAGCAAGTAAATAACTCGACAAATCAAGAAATTGATATGTAAAGAACTCGCTAAAAAAAGGATTAGTCATGCTTTCACGCAAACTTTCTATTCCGATGAGAAAAATTATACTCGGTACTACTTTGTTTATTCTCCACATACCAGCGTCTCCTATCTGTATTTACGTTGAAGGAATACCCGGAGCAGGGAAAACAACTTTTTTAGAAATACTGAAAAAAAATATTCCTGACATATCAATTATGTACGAACCTTTTGACGAATATTGTGATGTGCAAGGTGCAGGTAATATTGTGGATTTGTATTTCAAGGATTTATCTCGTTGGGGCCTCGCCTCTATTCTGTATTGCAATGCAACATGTATAAAATCAGTTGATCGTTGTGTTCGTTCAGCAGCTGGTCCGATAATAATTTTTGACCGTTCACCACAAACAGGTTTTTATGCATTCGCATATACGACGCATCGATTGGGCTGTTTAACTGATTTAGAGTTGGCAATTGCACGTCAAGTTTGTTCGGTGTTATGGAATTCTTTAACGGTTAAACCCGCTGGTTACATTTATTTGCGTATCAATCCCGAGAGCGCCATGAATCGCATTCGACAACGCGGTAGAGCTGAAGAAGAGGCGCTTTCTATGGAATTTGAAAGCACCTTATGTCATTTTCACGAAAATTGGCTTATCAACAAGAAAGACATTGCCCAAGAATATGTTAATATTCCGGTATTGGTGCTTGATGCTGAGCAAAATTTTAAAGATGATTTAAATGTGCAGCATCTTTATGTGCACCAAGTGCAAGAGTTTATCAACCAACTTATCAATAATCCTACCTGATTGATAAATATAGATCATTAGGGAACAAGCATGTATCTTCCGTATAAAATCCCAATTTCAGTTAAAGGCATTGTGTTTGAAGATAACAAAGTTTGGTTGCGTTACAATGAACGCAATGAATGGGAATTGCCGGGAGGGAAATTGGATCCAGATGAACAGCCTGCCGAAACGGTGGTGCGTGAATTGCGTGAAGAGCTTGGCTTTGATGTTAAGGTTTTGGGGTTAGTGCATGCCTATAAATATGTGATTCCTGGATCAATCGATGAATCCCAAGGAGTATTGATCATTGCTTATGTATGCGCCTTGTTGGAAAAAGTTGGCGAGTTTGAGCTCAGTGGTGAAATGGGGGTTGCCCGTTTCCAGGCTTTTTCATTAGATGAAATTGCTGATTTGACAATGCCATCATTTTATCGTGATGCGATCAGTCGAGCACAAGAGATCAAAATGCTTTGTTAGTAAAAAAGATTTTCACTATTTACTTTTCTCCTTTCATTAATGCTGCAATCTCCTTAAGTTCATCATAGTCGCTATTCATGAGCTTGATTTTTTCGTTGTTGTCGGTGTAATGGCCCATTGCGTAGTATTGCGTGAAAAGAACATAAAAACTCTTTGGGTTGTTAGAATCCACTTTTTGAATAAGAAATTTTTGCAATCGTTGTCCTGCGGAATGTACGCTCGGGCAACTAGCGAAGAAGATGTGCAGGCATTTTTACAAGAAGCGAATAAATAACGATGTTTATCCCCTCTAAGATTCCAATTGATTGAATTTTTTAAAATTATTTTTCTTTTTTCTCATTAATTGTTTAGAGTTACATGAAAGAAATAAGCTTAGTTCAATAAAAAAAGGTTTTTAAAGATTTGGAAAGGAATTTTTTATGATCAGTATCAAAAGAATATTTTTAATCATCTGTGTTCTTATAATGGCACATGCTAATGCAATGCATGAAATATTAAATCAAAAATCCGCCGCTGGTAACACCGCTTTACATTTGGCTTTATTACACGAGGATGACTGGACTGCTGTGCAATGTAGTCTGGCGCTAGTTGAGCCACTACCATATGCATGTGATTGGACAATAAAAAATGATGCAAACCAAACGAATGGTGATTTATTGGCTATAAAATTAACGAAGAATTTGTTTGAAAGTGAGACACAAAAAAATCAAGATCTCATTAAACAAAAATTTGTGCGACTAAAAGAGATTCACGATCTATGTGGAATGATCGATAATTCATTTGGTTTTATCAAAGACGAAACTAAGTTGGCAGAGCTCAAAAGCGCATTAAGAGGATATAATAGATCTGAATTGACAGAATTTTATCAAGCCATGGCTTCTGACAATAAAGGAGAAAGTTCAGACGGTCAGTAAAAACTTTAGATGCTTGGTAAAAAGTTCGTCTATTCTTAGGTAAGCTACACTATTTGCTTGAGTTAATTCTTTCATTTTTGATTTTGTCAAACTGACTAGAAAATGTACTGAGACGTTTGAGATCTTTATGTGCTGAAGTTATGCCGTGCAATCGCTTTCGCTGTCCCTTTGAGAATTGATCTTGCATGGTTGTCGCATAAGCTATGAGCTGTTCTGGGTCGTTTTCGAGACTTGCAAGTGTGCTTAACTTTTCTTGTTGATCATGAATGCACCATGTTTGATAGATGGAATTTAAACCAATAAGCCCTATGCCTAGGGAGCTTATATGATCAAATGTGACCCATCCTGAAAATAATGAACATGCAATACTTGCAGTTCCATATTTTATATGTTCTTTTTTTAATTTACTGAGGCTTGCCTCAGCTTGTTTATTAACGCATGAAAAGGCTTTCAAGCTGCTGGTCACATGATTTTTTTTTGTTGTCATTGCCTGCGCGAGCATGGACCGTATTTCTTCCGAAGTTGCTGGCCCAAGTTCAAGATCAGACTTTTTACTGATTGGTTTTAACCCTGTATTTGGCATCTTGCTTATATCTTTTCGCATTTTCCTCAAGGAGCGTTGTTCTTTCGATTGGTTCATTGTCTTAACAAGAGGCGTTATGCTGCATGTTAAAAAAATAGTGAGTAACAGTAAACTGAGATTCATCATAAACCTCTCTTTAGTTTGCACGTGCTAGTTTTTCAGCGATGACAAGAAGTTTAGCAGCATGATCTTGAGCGATGTGCTCTGTGTTATGGTCTTTATCGTATTTGGTTATTAAAAAATCAAAATCTTCTTGATTTGGATATGTGGCGGTAACAAATTCTTTAAGACTTTGTCCGATTCTGGCAATTTCGGAGCTAGAGTCCGTGATAGTTACCTCATTTTCAGGAGTTGCAAAAAATTCGTGATATTCGCGCGCGAAGTAGATGCTGCCATTTTTAAAACACATGAACTTGTTATTGTTTGCAGCGATACTGAGCAAAGGTTTCTGTTTTTTTGAAAATCCCTTAATTCTTAAAGCACCTTCTTGCATGCCTTGAGCAAGGGCAACGAAGAGTACACCAACATTAATAATGAAGAAAACTTTTTTTAGCATATCTACTCCTTTCTAATATTTTTGATGTGCATATAGTACCTTGTTTAATTATAAAGATGAAGACGCTGTTTTTAGTTATTAGCGGGGTTTTTTTGCGTTCAATTTTTTACTCCAATATGAAATTTGTTCCCTTGCATGGCAGATGATTTTGTAATCTCCGATTGTCATCCTGAACTTGTTTCAGGATCTATCTCTCATAATCATTCTGCTTCTAATGCATGCATTTTTAATAAAACTGATTTTACACTGCACATTCATTGGTGATTCGATGCATGGATACAATTTGTCACCCTGAACTTGTTTCAGGGTCAGGATGACAAACAGGGAGAATTCTCTTTTTATGATTTAAAATTTAGGCTGCGTTATGCCAAGTTTCTTCGCGCAGTTTCATAACGTACACCAAGGTAATAGCAACGCTTTAGCACCAGGAATGCTTTGTGGAATCCAATGCCGAATTTTTGACAAATGCAGATGGCAGCATTGAATGCTCAGACAAGGATTTATAACGTGTAGATCACTGAGGTAGGCCTGGCAAGCAATGTACCCATCGCATGCCCACGTGCCCAGTTGGAAATTTGGATTAATAAATTTTTTGAGCGGTGTCATAAAAATCCACACATCTTGGGACAAATAGGAGATGGGATCAAATTCGCCATTTTTATCATATTGCTTAAAAATTTCTAACCTACCATCTTCTTTGACATCCCATCGCGTGAGTGCTAAAAATTTGTTTGTGAGATCATAATTCTCGAGTAAAAAAAGCGTTTTATTAAAAAATATGTCAGCATTGCTCAGCAAGATGCCGCGATTTGGATACTGTTCACTGGCGAGCTCAAAACAATAACCAAACGTCGGCCTGTCATTGATGTAGCTGATGCTTACCGGTTGTTGTTTGAGATACTCAAGAAGCTCATTATGAGCGCCATCATTTGACGTGTCATAGACTACATGAATGTGTTCAATTGCAGGATGTTGCAAATTGCGCTCAAGGCAGGTGATGTACTCCTGCCTGCGCTCTGTGTGCGTTTCATTATAAAGACTTGTGATCAAAATAAAGTGTTGAGCTTTAATAGGAGAAAAGCACAAGAACAAGAACAACAAATACCTGGTAAGATTCGAATTATTTGTTGCATACATGATCATTTGATTTTCTGCTGCTCTAATACGTCTATTTGTGCAAGCAAAGCTTTCTTTTCGTTGTCTTTACTCGTACTACTGTAGCCTTCTATGATGCCAATACAGCCACTCAAAATGCAGGTACTTGGCAGACAACAGAGCCAACCAATTCGATCATTATCTTCATTATTTTGCAGTTTATTTATTTGTGCTTCCAACTTAGCGATGCTATGCACTTTTGCTATTTTTAAATGATGACGGCACGATGCATTAAAATCTTCTTCTTCATCAGTGGTGAGTGGTTCTTTTTTGTCTACGGCAAGTTTAAAGAATGCGACGAGCATGTCGTCCTGTATGTTTTTATGAACACAGGTTTTATTAAGGGTATCCTCATCTACGGGGATATTTGTTGTTATGCTTTCTTGATATTTTTGTAATGCTGTCGCGCGGAATCTGTTGAAGTACGTTTGATTTGTGCTTAGCGCAAATTTTGCATGATCGAGTAATGTTGCTCTTTGTTTGGAAGATTCCTCTCTTAATTTTTCTTGTTCTTTTTCTCGTTCTCTTTGTTGTCGTTGTTTTTCTTCTTGCTCTTGTTTTTTTTGCAGTGCAGTTTCTATATTTCTGGCATCTGTTTCAGAATAAACGGCTTGCTGAACCGTTAAAGCAAACGATGTTGCTGTTGTTGGATATAGTGATTGCTGCTGTCTTGGCATCAAGGGCGTTTTTTCATTATTCATGCATCGAATGTTGCATGCGCATATGGTGAACATAATTGATACTATTTTTGTCTTCATTTGTTTCCTTTCTTCTCCTTCATTAACAATGCGATATTAGCAAGTTCTACATAATCATCCTCGGTCAAATGAGTTTTAGTGTTGTGTTTATCGGTATGATGTCCCATTTTGTAATGATTGGTAAAAAGTAGATAAAAACTTTTTGTCGAAGAATCTACCTTCTTTTTAAAAAATTTCTGCAATCGTTGTCCAGCATCATGAATTTCTTGAGGCGCCGTATGATTTATTTCATGATTTTCAGTAAAAAATGTGGGTCGTTCGCCGCAATAAAAATAGATACCCTTATGATTCACATAAATATTTTCTCCATTTTTTGCGAGGTTCATGAAAGGTTCTTCATCAGTTGCTGCAAGGTACTCGCTATTATTTGGCGGGGTAACATTCCCCATGATGGTGAAATTGTTTGTTGACCAGAGTGATGATGAAATTAATGCGAAGAATATTGAACTTATTCTGGATATTTTTTTTACCATTTTGTTGCCCTGTTATGCATCTACTTGATTTTAAGAAACATTGTAAAAAATTTTTGCATGTAAGTTAAAGTATTTTTCAACAAATTTTTTTTGTAGTAAATCTTTGCATGTGCTACGCTTTTTTTCTCGAAATTAATTTTTTTAGTTAGAGGATTTTAGAACATGATTCATGAATATCTGCAGATAGAACAATCGCTACATCTTTCAGGACAAACATCATTGATTGGTGCAAAAAATGCGGTCCTTGTGATTATGGCATCAACATTGTTAACGGCTGGCAAATCACGCTTTAGTAATGTCCCAAGTTCGCATGATGTACATCAGATGATTAAGCTACTTACGAGTCTTGGTGCACACACACACTTTAATGAACAAGAACACATTCTTGAAATTGATACTACCTTTGTAAGCAAACATGCCGTGTCTTCTGAATTAATGAACAAAATGCGCGCCTCGGTGCTTGTCATGGGACCTTTGCTTGCACGCTTTGGTAAAACAGATCTAGCATTGCCAGGTGGTTGCGTGATTGGTGCGCGCCCCATTGATTATCATCTCAAAAATTTTGAACGCATGGGCGTGATGATCGAAGCGGTGGGTGATTTTATCAACGCACACACCTCCGGCCTTCGCGCAACAAAAATTGTGTTAGATTATCCCAGTGTTGGCGCTACCGAAAATTTAATGATGGCCGCAACGCTGACCCACGGTGTGACACGCATTGTGAATGCAGCATTAGAACCAGAAGTGTTGGACTTGATGGCGGTGCTTAAAAAAATGGGAGCAAAAATTTCTATTCTGCCGCCAGCAACAATTGAAATTGAAGGTGTGAATCAGTTGCATGCTATTGAACATGAAATTATGCCAGATCGTTTAGAAGCGGGAGCACTACTACTCGCAGCTGCAATTACAGGTGGTTCAATTTACTTGCCACAAGCGCCTGCGTACGCGATGGATATTTTCTTATATAAATTACAAGAGATGGGGCACACTATAGAAATTGGTCAACATGATGTTGGCGTGTTACTCAAAGCGACTTCAACGCCACGAGCAGTATCCATTAAAACTGCACCATACCCAGGATTTCCTACCGACTTGCAAGCACCGATGATGGCAGCGCAATGTATTGCGCAAGGCACCAGTGTGATTGAAGAGACGGTGTATGAAAATAGATTGGTGCATATTCGAGAACTGCAAAAAATGGGCGCACAAATTGTGGTTAAAAATAACACCGCACAGATTACGGGTGTGCAAGAATTATATGGCGCTTCGGTCATTGCATCAGACATTCGCGCATCGTGCGCGTTGGTGCTTGCCGGACTTGCCGCAAAAGGCACGACAACCATGTCAGCAATTCACCATTGGCGTCGCGGTTATGATGCGCTCGAGCAAAAGCTTGCAAAACTTGGTGCGCGGATTGCGCACAAAGTTGAAGAATTGCCAAGTGTATCACCAGTAGAAACAATCGGTGGATTGCAGGTACAGGTTTAAGGGAAATAGGTACAAAATAAAAAGAGGCTCGTGATATTCACGAGCCTCTTTTGTTGTAGCTTATTTTTACGCGTTGTTTCTTTTAAATTCTCCATAATAAGCATAGTTACCAAGTTTCTTGATGAGCCATATGCGTACAGCATGACCACTAATCTGGTATCCAAGACCTGACGCAGTGTCCCACGCAAAATCCCCTAAGCGTCGATAATATGGATAGTGCTCTGCTCGGTTAAATAAATAGTTTTTATCATTTTTAAGAGCTTCCAACTCTGCTACTGCAAGGCAAGCAACTGCGGCACCAGCTCCTATTCTTTTAATGCCTTTCCAGGTTTTTTGCACCAAAGATTGTTCTGGTTTCATAGTATTGAACGTTGTAACTAGGAGAATGCCTAATCCTAGCGTTGTCAAATTAGATTTGTTCATAATTTTCCATATTTTAATAGTATAAAAAACTTACCATTAGCTAGTATACCCACTTAATGCCTGTTGATCAAAAGCCATAATGGCAGGTTTAACGATGGCTAGAGAAGTTTTTGCTTGGTTCATCGATACTCCTTGTGATGGCGATTGATAACATTATCTAGCACCTAAGCATGAAGTATGATTAGTGTGAATCATCAAGAAAAAATAATCTGAGACAACATTTACATTTGAGTAAAACTACTACTCAATTCGGTAAGTTCTTTTGTAATGTTTGCTTGACGCAACTTGTTGTAGTGCAGCTTGGTAGTTTCTAGTAGTTCTTTTGCATTGCGCGTTGATGAGTCCATAGAAATAAAGCGTGCAGCTTGTTCTGCCATCAGTGATTGAAACAGAGCATGATAGACTTCTGCTTGAATGTAGGTGCGCAACAGAATTTCACTGAGTTCCTGCTTGTTTTGCTCCCAGTGATAATCTTCCAACTGGTGATTGTGTCCATTGTTTTCTGGGAGTGGAACCAACGTCTGTAGCCGAGGGGTCTGCTGGAAAAATGTCTTGGCACTATTGCTTATTATGCTAATGCGAGCATAGGTGGTGAGCTCTTGCAAAATAATCTCAGTAAGTTCAGTTGCTAATGAATTCAGCGCCCGCAGTGAAAGATTTGTGATTGATTTTAAAATTGGGCGTCGCTGATGTTCTGCATACTCAAGAGCTTTTTTGCCGATAACAATGAGATCAACTGTTTGATGTTCGGTGTGTTCAAATAAAAAATGAAATAAATAAACATTAAAGTTACCGCAAAGTCCTTTTTGTGCACCGATTAGAATAATGAGATGATCTTTTTTGGGCTGAATGCGATGCTTTTCTTTTTTTTCTTTTTCTGATGCGCGAAGTTTTTTAAATAAATCGTTGATTGCATTGGTGTAGGCGGTTACGAATGGTGAACGCTTTTTAAGTTGCGCATGAGTTGACATCGAAATTAACCGCATCGCGTGCGTAATTTTTTTTATAGTTTCTATTGCTTTAATGCGTTGGCGCAAGTGAATGAGTTGTGCCATAATATAAACTCTTTCGTCCGGTCATCCTGAGTACCGAACTTTGTGAGGTGTATCGAAGGATACGTCCTGATTTAAATTATTCGGATTGATGGTTCGATACGATTTGCTTCGCAAATCACCCTTCGACAAGCTCAGGGGAGCCTCACCAAAAGATTCCGAGCATGGTGAGTTCCCGAGCAGGGCGAGGGCGTATCGAACCACATGACCGGGGTAAAATAATATGTTAATAATGTGTAGAGTAGCTCTGCAGCATTTTTTTTGCAATTATATATGCGTAATATTCTTATTTTTACGCCATGCTATTGGTTAAACTAAATAAAAAATTAATAAGCATATGATAAGGGAGGCGGGTGATTATACTTATTGATGGCTACAATGTATTGAAACAAATGCGAAATACCATGATAACCGAATCTGAGCGGCGGCAATTTATTAATCAACTTGGTACATATGCCGCGAAGAAGTCTCATAAAATTGTGTTGGTGTTTGATGCAGGACCACATGATCGCCCTGTGCAAGAACGGATTTCTGGCATTTATGTGGTATATTCAGGAACTCGTGAGACCGCTGATGATTACATTCGTGAATATATAAATACCCATAAATCGCACGATATGATACTGATAACTTCAGATCGGGAATTGCGTCGTCATGCAGGACAAAATTCAATAGATACTTTTGATCCGCTTGATTTTTATCATATGCTTTCACAATCGTTGAGCCAGAAACCGATTTCTGCATCCGCAACACGTGAAGCAGTGAAAACAAGTGCTGAAGGAACGGAAGAACTTGATAAACTGATGGCTGAACTTACCAAAGGTGTGCCACATAAACATGAAGACAGTACACTACAAGAAGAGCAGCGCGTCAAAGCACAACAAATATCAAAAAAAGAACGGCGAATTCTTAAAAAAATTAAAAAATTGTGAGGTAGTATGCAAATACGCTATAGCCTTGATGAAGTGCCACAAGTTGCCCAAAAGTTGCTCAGCATGTTTGATCGATACAAAATTTTTACCTTCACCGGAACACTTGGTGCAGGAAAAACAACCTTAATTCGAACTGTATTGCAACAAGCTGGTGTTAAAGAAGTTATTACAAGTCCAACATTTACCTATGTTAATGTATATACGCTTGATTACGATAGAACATTCTATCACTTTGATTTGTATCGCTTAAAGAACATGAATGATTTTGTTGCCGCTGGATTTGATGAATATTTATATGCTCCAAACAGCTGGTCATTAATCGAGTGGCCAGAGGTAATTATGCCCTTATTGCACTCGCACGTTTGTCATTGTACTATTGAATATGCAGATCATGAAAGGCTGCTGACGTATACCATTCCAGAATTATAAATTAAAAGGTTCTCATGAGCGAACAAAAATCATGCCAAAAACAGTGCGCAGATTACCTCGTGTGCACATGCATGGGTGTTATGTATTCAGATATTTGCGATGCGATTCGCAAAGGTAACACTACGTTTGACGCCTTGTCAGACTCGCTTGGCGTGGGCACTGGATGCTCCAGCTGTGTAGCGGAAGTGCATGATATTTTAGCGCAGGAAGTTAAAAAATAGTAAAAATTAGGTTGAAATCCTGCTTGAAAAGTATATTATATTCCACATTGGGATTGACATATTTTTCCGGTGAGATTCCCGAGCGGTCAAAGGGGACGGACTGTAAATCCGTTGGCACAGCCTTCGTAGGTTCGAATCCTACTCTCACCAGTCTTCGCTCCTAGGAGCTTCGCCTGGCGCAGCCAGTAAAGGATTTTATAGCGAAGACTGTAGTTCGCAAGAACGAAGACGGGCATCGCCCACTTTGGCTAGAGATCGAAATTTATGAACGCGGGAATAGCTCAATTGGTAGAGCGACAGCCTTCCAAGCTGTAGGTCGCGGGTTCGAGTCCCGTTTCCCGCTCCAACCGCCGTCGCTACGCCGTAGCCTATCAGGCGTAGGAGGCTAAGGCGTCATGTCACGCTGAAGTCACGACGCAGCTTATGGCAAGAAGGCTTGAAGGGGACAAATTTTTTCCCCTATGAGGAGAGATTAACGAAGCAAATTGAAAATTTGGAAAAAAATTCAAGGGGTTCCCCGGACGAATTTTGAGGCTGGGGATTATGTAATGCTGGCGTAGCTCAGTTGGTAGAGCAGCTGATTTGTAATCAGCAGGTCGCTGGTTCAAGTCCAGTCGCCAGCTCCAATGAAACAGAAGAGATTACTTATATAAAATATAAGTTGTTTTTTTCTGTTTTTTTAATTACCCTATAATAGATAATTGGAAAATTGCTGCCCACGTAGCTCAGGTGGTAGAGCACTTCCTTGGTAAGGGAGAGGTCGCTGGTTCGAATCCAGTCGCGGGCTCCAGCTTTTGCTAAAAGCCTCAGTTTAGAAGTCAAAATTTAAGAAAAAAAATACACAATCAGAATACTATAAAGATTGAGTTTTATGGCAAAGAATAGAGTAACTACTCATTTAGCATGTGAGACATGTAAAGAACGCAACTATACTCAGGTAGTGAGTAAAAAAAGATCGGTTGGTTCTTTGAAGCTCAATAAATATTGTTCCCGCTGCCGCAAGCATGAAGCACATAAAGAAACAAAGTAGGTAGTTTAGGCCAGTAGCTCGAACTGGTAGAGCGGCAGTCTCCAAAACTGCGGGTTGGGGGTTCGAATCCCTCCTGGCCTGCCATACAAGGTGTTTCACTTAAGTAGGTGGGCTTGCCAAAGCGATAATTAATTTGGATGCCAGGCAAGCAGGGCGGTTGGGGTTTAAGTTATTAGCTATATAACAAAAATGACCGCGGGTGTATCAATGAAGGATGTTGTACAGTTTTTAAAAGAAGTACGCTTAGAACTAGGAAAAGTTGTTTGGCCAAAATTCGATGAATGGATTGGGGCTACAATTATTGTCCTAGTATTAGTTATTATATTCGCAATTTTTTTGGGTGTTGTTGATTTTTGCTTTTCTAGTCTAGCCAAATATCTGATTAGTCAGTATGGCGGATAAAAGATAAAGCATGAGGCTCGAAGATAGATGAAACGTTGGTACGTTGTCCAGGTATATGCTGGCTATGAAGAATTAGTAAAAAACGATATTAGCAAGCGTGTGCAAGAAACAGGTCTGCAAGATTATATTGGTCAAATTCTCGTTCCTTCTGCAAAAATGAAGAACTTTTTCAATGTGGGTGAGAACGAAGATCAGCAGTTGTTTCCTGGTTATGTGCTGGTTGAAGCAGAAATTACACCGGAGGTTTTTCGTCTTGTCACTTCAACCCCGCGCGTTCTGCGATTTCTAGGTGGCAAAGATCCAGTTCCTCTCTCAAAGAAAGAAATTGAACGCATTATTTCGCAAGTCAAAGGCGAAGTGCTTGTTGGTCCAGAAAAGAGCGAATTTGTAGTGGGCAAAGAAGTTGAAATTAAAGAAGGTCCATTTGCCGGCTTTGTGGGCATCATCGACAGAATTGATCAGGAAAATGAGCGTCTCACGGTGATGGTAAGTATTTTTGGTAGAATGACTCCTGTAGAATTAAATTTTGATCAAGTCCAACGATAATGTGGAATGGGTTTTATTATGGCAAAAGAGATTAAAGCAAGAATCAAGCTTCTCATACCCGGTGGCGCAGCTACACCGGCTCCTCCAGTAGGTTCAGCGCTCGGTCAACAGCAAGTAAATATTATGGAATTCTGCAAGCAGTTCAATGCAAAAACTGCCAACAGAAAAGGTGAAACTGTCCCTGTTGATATCATCGTATATAAAGACAAAACATTTTCTTTTGTGGCAAAATCAGCGCCAGCTTCTGAACTTATTAAGAAACGTGCAAATGTTGCTAAAGGTTCTTCACGGCCAAATACCGACAAAGTTGGTAAAATTAGCTGGGCCGATATTGAAGAAATCGCAAAGATTAAACTTCCTGATTTGAACGCCACTGATATTGAGCAGGCTAAAAAAATTATAGCTGGCAGCGCAAGAAGCATGGGCGTTGAAGTTTTTTAATATAGGAGCTGATATGGCAAAACATGGTAAAAAATATAATCAGGCTTCTGAAAAAATCCAAAAAGGTCAGGCTTTACCTGTTCTTGAGGCATTAAATAAAGTTAAGCAACTTGCCTATGCAAAATTTGATGAATCGGTAGATGCTCACATTAATTTGGGGATCGATGCATCAAAGGGTGAACAGTCGGTACGTGGTTCAGTGGTGCTTCCGCACGGCAAGGGCAAAACCGTAACGGTTGTTGTGTTTGCAAAAGCTGACCATGCCGATGAAGCAACTAAGGCAGGTGCTGACTATGTTGGTGCGGATGATTTGGTAGAAAAGATTTCTGCTGGATGGATGGATTTTGATTATGCAGTCGCAACCCCGGATATGATGGGTATCGTGGGTAAAGTTGCAAAAATTCTTGGACCTCGTGGCTTGTTGCCAAACAAGAAAGTTGGCACGGTAACGTTTGATGTCGGCGAAACCGTCAAAGAGCTCAAAAAAGGTCGTGTCTTCTTCAAGAATGACAAGCAAGGATTGGTGCATTTTTCATTTGGTAAAAAATCTTTTGATTCTAAGAAATTAGAAGATAATTTATCAGCATTCATGAAAGCGTTAATTGCTTCTAAGCCGGCAACATCAAAAGGTAAATTCCTCAAAAAAATGACCCTTTGTTCCACGATGGGCGTGGGAGTTGCAATTAATCCAGACGAGTTCTCGTGAGCTTGATGTTGTTGAGAAGGTATACAGAATGAATCGTGAAGAAAAAGCGTTAGTTATTGATGCGCTTAAAAATGATTTCGCCCAAAGCCAAGCATCCTTTTTGGTTGGTGTAAAAGGGTTGTCCGTCGCGCAAGTGCAAACTCTGCGCAAAGGCTTGCGCACCAAAGGTGGCAGTTTACGCATCGCTAAAGCACGACTTATGAAACTAGCTGTTGATGGTCTTGCTGGCGTCGATGAAATGTCCCCATTTTTCAAGGAACAAGTCGGTTTAGTATTCGCATCAACTAATGTTGCTGATGTGGCTAAGCTTCTAACCGAATTTGCTAAAGCAAACGAAGTGTTTCGCATTGTTGCAGGCTGTGTAGATGCTCGAGTTATCTCGAAAGATAAAGTCGCAGTCATCGCAACCTTGCCTCCACGTGAAGTATTGCTTGCGCAAGTATGCGGCACCTTGAAAGCACCAATGTCAAGTTTTGTTAATGTGTTGAACATACAAATCTTAAGACTTCTGTGGACCTTGCAAAAGGTTGGTGAAAAAAAGCAGTAATGAATTTGTAGTTTAGTTGTTTTATGTGTGAGTAAGTTCTTAATTATTTTTTGGAGAAAGCCATGGCGTCAAAATCATTTGACAAATTGATTGAAGAAATTGGCAATATGTCTGTTTTAGAGTTAGCTGATTTAGTTAAATCTCTTGAAGAGAAATTTGGCGTGTCTGCTGCTATGCCTATGATGGCTGGCGGTGCCGCTGCTGCTCCTGCAGCTGCTGCTGATGCTGCGCCAAAAGAAGAGGCAAAAGCTTCATTTAAAGTAACGCTTACTGCTTCTGGTGACAAAAAGATTGATGTTATCAAGGCATTACGTAAGGTAACTACTCTTGGGCTTGCCGAAGCTAAAGCAGCTGTAGAAAACGCACCAACCGTAATTGGAACTGATGTTGCAAAAGCGGATGCTCAAAATATGAAAAAAGAGCTTGAAGCTGCTGGTGCAAAAGTAGAGCTTGCATAAGAGCTTTGCAAAAAAATATAGAGTGATTTTTCTTTAATCTGCCGCTGATAAATAAAGAATACCGTTTTAGAATATTAAGGAGCTGCTTAATGTCTAACTTGCGCATGAGCAAGAGTATTGTTCGTAAATCCTTTGGAAAAACCAAAGGTGTTGTTGCCGTTCCTAATTTAATTGAGATCCAATCCTCATCGTTTAATGACTTTGTGCAATTGGATTATTTGCCTTCTGAGCGCCAGTTAATAGGTCTTGAAAAAGTATTGCGGGACATTTTCCCTATAGAATACAACGACAAAATGGCCTTGGAATATGTAAGCTATGAATTGGGAAATTGGTCGTGCACATGCGGCAAACTTACCGGTATTATAAATCGTTATCAGTGGCATTGTACGTCCTGTAAAAAATCTGAATGCTCTCGTTTGAGCGAAGATTTGGCGTGTACAGCATGTAAGAAGAAAACAGCTCGTTATAAAACGTGTTCAAACTGCTTATCTAGAGTTTCGGTACAATTACCGATGACTCTAGATGAGTGTCGATCCAGCGGCCAGACATTCTCCATGCCCCTCAAGGTTAAGATTCAATTGCTGACCTGGGATGTTGATGAAGCTGGTATTAAAATTATTCGCGACATTAAGGAACAAGACATATTTTTTGCCGATGTTCCGGTGATGGCAGATTTATACGAAGAGCACGGACGTTATAAATTGGGTAATTTAGGTACATTCCTTATTAACGGCGTTGATCGTGTTATCGTTTCCCAGTTACACCGTTCTCCTGGTGTAGTATTTTCACAAAGTAAAAAAGTAAAAGATTTCAGAGGCCGTCCTTATTACCTTGCGCGCATTATTCCTATGCGCGGATCATGGCTTGATTTTGAATTCGACAGTAGTGATTTTCTCTACGTTCGTATCGATAAAAAGAAAAAATTATTAATCACTACCTTCTTACAAGCTCTTGGCATTTCGCGCGAAGAAATTATCCCATTATTTTATAACTTCGATGTAGTGCATGCGCAAAAAGGTGAGTTTTTCAGAGCCGTTGATGATACATTGATCGGTCAGCGTATTGAAAAAGGTATGTTGCCAGAAAAAGAAGAAAAAGTTTTCTTGGGCAAGCGAGTTACTAAAGATATTCTGGCTCAAATAAAAAAGCTTGGCGTCAGCAAACTCTCATTCAGAAAATCTGGACTCCTTAATCGAGTGTTCGGTCGTGACGTTATCGATCCGGATACTGGTGAAATTCTCGTAGAACAAGGACAAGTTTTTGGTGAGGAACATTTTGAACTTTTCCAGAAATTTAATAATTTAGAATTTTCTCTCATTGCATCCTCTGGATATGTATTTCAGCCAACTATAGCGATGACACTAACACAAGATCGTTGCACAAACGAAGAAGAAGCGCTGCGTGAATTACATGCAAAAGTTTGGCCGGGTGATAGTGCTTCGATCAAGGAAATTAAAGAGCGCCTTGAAAATCTTCTGTTCAATCCGCGATTCTATGATCTGACCAAAGTTGGCCGTATTCGTATGAATAGAAAGCTCAGTCTTTCCGTGTCAAAGACCACCATGGTCCTAAATCGTGACGATATCGTTGCTACTATTCGCTATCTTGTGAATCTTCGTGAACGCGGTGAAGGTGAACTGGATGATATTGATCATCTTGGCAACCGAAGAGTGCGTCTCGTTGGTGAACTTCTGAGTAATCAAATTTATCTTGGCTTCTTACGTATCGATCGCATTGTGCGCGAGCGTTTCAGAATGCAAGAGACACACGGCGCGCTTATGCCTCAAGATTTTCTAAACGTAAAGCCTTTAAGTGCAGTATTGCGTGAATTTTTTGGTCTTGGTCAGCTCTCTCAATTTATGGATCAAACCAACCCACTTTCAGAAATCGCACACAAGCGTCGTCTTTCTGCTCTCGGGCCCGGCGGTGTTATGAAGGATCGTGCCACTTACGAAATTCGAGATGTGCATCCATCGCACTATGGTCGAATTTGTCCTATCGAGACACCAGAAGGTCAAACAATCGGTTTGATTTCATCTCTTGCAACGTACGCTACCGTAAATGAGTTAGGATTTATCGAAACACCATATCGCTCAGTCAAAGATGGTACTATCGAAGATGATGTGGTATTTTTTGATGCATTCCAAGAAACTGACAAGTTTATTGCGCAAGCAGATGCTGCTGACACCAATGAAGAGCATCTGAAAGCAGACAAAGTTTTTGCGCGTCATGAAGATGAATTTATGTTGGTGGATTCTGAAAAGGTGAACTATATCGACTTATCACCAAAACAATTGGTTTCAGTATCTTCAGCATTAATTCCATTCCTCGAGCATGATGACGCGAGCCGTGCCTTGATGGGTGCAAATATGCAGCGTCAAGCAGTTCCGCTGATTAAAACACACCCTGCAGTGGTTGCGACCGGTATGGAAAGTGAAATTGTTAAAGCTTCGGGCAGCGTGGTAACTACCAAAAAGGCTGGCGTTGTTGAATACGTTTCTTCCGAGAAAATTGTAATTCGCTATTTTGAAGATCAATTTAAAAATAGCGATGACTGGATTGGTAAAGGTGTTGAAACCTATTATCTTAGAAAATTTGAACGTTCAAGTTATAGTACTTGGATTCACCATACTCCTATAGTAAAACGAGGCGATGTGGTGCAAGCTGGCGATATTTTGACCAATGGAGCTGCCATTCATGGTGGTGAATTGGCACTTGGTTCAAATCTTATTGTTGCCTTCATGCCCTGGCTTGGTTACAACTATGAGGACGCTATTGTTCTCAGTAAGCGTTTAGTGGCAAGCGACTTGCTCACATCAGTGCATATTGATGAATATATTGTAGATGCGCGGGACACGAAACTTGGACCTGAAGAAATTACTCGCGACATTCCAAACGTAAGCGAAATAGCATTGGCTGGACTTGATGAAGATGGAATTGTGCGCGTTGGTACCCGTGTAAAACCTGGCGACATTCTAGTTGGCAAGGTAACGCTCAAGGGTGATATTCAATATTCTCCAGAAGAAAAATTACTGCGAGCTATTTTCGGTGAAAAATCACGTGAAGTGCGCGACACATCATTGCGTGTTCCACCTGGTATCGAAGGTACCATTGTTGATGTAAAAATTTTCTCACGAAGCGGTATTAGAAAAGATAAGCGTTACAAAGATGAAGTAGCCGCACATGCTACCAAGATTGATCAAGATTTTGCACACCATAGTGCGTTCCTTGAAAGCATGATGATTGATAAGGTTATTTCATTGCTTGCTGGCAATGAGCCGCACAACAAAAAACTGACTTCCGTAGTAAACAAAGGTGTCTTTGACGCAGAAAAGTTGCGTGGCCATGCACTGAGAGACCTTGTGTTGTTCAAAGCCAAGGACGCTGAAATTAGTGAGACTATTGCACAACTGTATACCACATTTGAAAATCAATTGCGTATTCTTGCTGGTCTCAAAGAAGAGCGCATTAACAAGTTAAAGAAGGGCGATCCGCTACCATCGGGTGTTATTAAGATGGTTAAAGTGTATATTGCCATGAAGCGTCATATTTCGGTTGGCGATAAAATTGCTGGACGTCATGGCAACAAGGGTGTTGTTTCAACGATCGTGCCACGCGAAGATATGCCAAGCCTAGAAGATGGCACGCCGATAGATATTGTATTAAATCCACTCGGTGTTCCTTCTCGTATGAACGTGGGACAAATTCTAGAAACAGCACTCGGATTAGCTGGTAGAGAAATTGGACATCGACTTACAGCGATGCTAGAAACTGAAGGTTATCAATCTATTAGGGGTGCTCTTGAGAGCTACTTTGGCAAAGAGTTTATCGTTGCGTATGAAAAGCAGCACGGTAAAGATGCCGTCATGGAACTTGGTCGAAGCACTGCAAAACATGGGCTGTGTTTCAAAACACCAGTCTTTGAAGGTGCCGATTATGAGCATGATATCAAGCCGTTATTGCAGCAACTAAGTTTGCCAGAGGCTGGTGCATTTAGAATGCGCGATGGTCGTACTGGTGAGTATTTCGATCAACCTGTTACCGTTGGTGTTATGTATATCATGAAACTCAATCACATGGTTGATGATAAATTGCACGCTCGTTCTGTTGGACCATATTCATTGGTGACGCAACAGCCATTGGGAGGTAAAGCACAAATGGGTGGCCAACGTCTTGGTGAAATGGAAGTATGGGCACTTGAAGCATATGGAGCCGCATATACCTTGCAAGAAATGCTTACGTATAAGTCAGATGACGTTAATGGTAGACATAAGGTATATGATGCGATTGTTCGCGGTGAAGAGGTTCCTGAGCCAGGAGTGCCAGAATCATTTAATGTTCTCATTAAAGAACTTCAAAGTTTGGGCTTGCAAGTAGACTTGTTCAAGAGCGGCAAGGAGAAAATCAGTGAATAAGATGTTAGAGAGATTTAGAGAGTACGTAAACGTAACGCAATTTAATGCACTACGCTTAAGTATCGCTTCTCCTGAAAAGATTCGTTCGCTTTCTTATGGTGAAGTTAAAAAAATTGAAACGATTAACTATCGAACGTTAAAACCTGAACGTGATGGTTTGTTTTGTGCACGCATTTTTGGTCCGGTAAAAGATTGGGAATGTAACTGCGGCAAATACAAACGTATGAAGCATCGCGGGGTTACCT
>JABDCY010000014.1 GCA_013287855.1 Candidatus Babelota bacterium
CAAACTAATAGGAATGAAATCGATAGATGAAGATTCGGGGGAAGAAATTGTTTCAGAGAAAGTTCAGAAATATCTAAAGTTTAAAGACCTTGCAGAAAAGCTTGCGCCACCAACAATGACATTTGAAAAAATGCCCCCAAAATTTCCCTCAATCAAAACCCACTATGAAGAAAAATCGCCACCAAGAATCTTCTCGCTTTTTTCATTATTTAAAGGGGCAAAGAAAAAAGAAATAAGCGCTGCAACAGATACAGATAGCGCCTTTTTTCACCCCGTTGCTAAATCAAGTTCCTTAGGGGCTAATAAAATGGTGAGTAGTTATGGCGATAAATCTACTCTTGAACGCAGACCTTCTCATCATAGTCCAATGATCACCGAAGGTACTTTTCGTTTGTTATCACCTGACAAAAAAAATCCTCGAAAATCATCGGTGCATGAAATCTCGCCGAACTCGTCAGGAAAAAAATCTCGTCCACTAGTCGAAGAATTCTCCTCAGACTCTCCAATTATAGGTGTTGACGTGGGTATTGATACCGCACTAACCGAAATCCAAAAGCTCAGCTTTAAAAAGCAGGAAAAGTGATCAAAATCTTTTTAGTAATAAAGCTCGAGCAGGCGCCGCTTCAAGATCAAACATCTTAAGTGGCAAACAAACCAGTGTGTATGGTTCTTCAACGACGGCAAGTTCCAACCTCAATCCTTCAATCACCGAAATTCCTGCACCAAGCAACGCTTTGTGCGTTGGATGTCCTTCTTGCTTGCGCTCAATGCCAAGATAATCGATGCCCACAGCACGAACTTTGTGCTGGGCTAAATAATGCGCTCCGCTGTCTGCTAAATAAATAAAATCATAGTTAAAAAATCCGGTGGCAGACATAAAACTATTCCTGGTTTTTAGCAGCAGAATGTCACCAGCAGTTATTTCATGGCGTTGTAGATCATCTTGTGTAATTGCTTCTTTCACAGCCGAAAGATCAAGAATTTTACAAGGACCAATAATTGGTTCAAGAGATTCACTGCGCTTGCCCTGGGCAAGCATGTGATAGGGAGCATCGATGTGTGTTCCGGTGTGCGAGCTCATGGTGAACTGTGTTTGATAAACACCATCATTGGCAAAATTTTTTACGGTCTCGATGTTAAGTACTGCGTTGTCTTTGTATTCAACCATGCCTTTGCAGATTGGCCAACTGATGTCGATTATAGATTCTTTATTATACATTTTTATCTCAGCTAATTTATATAGTTCTATTCGGACTTATGGTTCGACTATGCTCACCACGAACGGAATAAATTACACATCCTTTTGGACAATGTATGATTTCTTGATATCACCCTAACTCGATTCAGGGTCATCCAACTCTGATTTTTTTTAACCCTAAAAATAAATCAATATTCGATTATTAGATCCTGAAACCCAGCCTACGCTTATCCAGGTCTTCCGACTTGGCAAACTTCGGCGGGCAGGCTGGGTGTTTACTCCTGAGCTTAGCCGAAGGGTCAGGATGACAAAAAAAGCAAAACATGTTTAATCCGTTCGTGGTGAGCATAGTCGAACCATAAGTCCGAATTAAAAAAATATTTTTTTTTATTTCTCCACTTTGTGCACCGCATGTCCACCGAATTTATTACGCAGCAACGCAATAAGCTTGGTTGCATAATTGCCACCACTTTCTTGCGACCACGAACGCACTGCCACTGCTTTTTCTATGCAAGGCACGGGAACTTTCTGCGCATGCGCTTCTTCAACAGTCCACGTACCCGTTCCACTCTGATCGAGTCGCCCTGAAATTTCACGCAATTCTTGATCGTGGTGCATAATTTCACTCGTGAGCGCAAGCAGCCACGAGCGAATTACGGCGCCGTGGTTCCACAATGCGGAAATTTGCGCAAGATCAAGCTGCTCATAGTTACCTTCTTTGAGTAACTGGAAACCTTCCGCATATGCTTGCAACAACGCATATTCGATACCATTGTGAATCATCTTGACATAATGTCCTGCTCCCGATGGCCCAACATGTGCGTATCCCTGTGGTGCCGCAACTGCTTTGCATAAATCTTCAATTCGCTCAAAAGAGGCACGCTCACCGCCGATCATAAGACAAAAACCAAGTTCGCGCCCTTGCAGACCACCGGAAGTTCCGCAATCAATAAATGCAATTTCATCTTTAATGAGCAACTGCGCGCGACGCACACTGTCAGTGTAATGGCTATTGCCCGCATCAATAATGATGTCACCCGGTCGCAAGTTTGGCAAAAGTTCCTGCACCACATCGTCGACAATCTTGCCTGCAGGCAGAAGCAACCAAATGATGCGCGCTTCAAGCGCCACAACAGGCGCATGGGCTACAATTTCTATGCCTTGTTCACGCGCCATGCGAGCATTTTCTATGCTTACATCAAAACCAACTACTTTGTGTCCCGCTTTTACTAACCGATGCGCAATTGAGCTGCCCATGCGGCCTAAGCCGATAATACCGATTTTCATGTCATCACCCGTATTCCATGTTTCTTTGCAAATTCCATACGCTCTTGCGGTCCCTCACTGCCAACAACATAGCTAAATACCGGCAGCTTGCGTGCGTAGATTTCATCAACCATGCGCCAGGAGTCCTCAATTTCATCAAAACGCACTGCGATCGATTTTGATCCGCGCAGTACTTCTTCTAGTAACACTTCGTACGCTCGTGGCGTTGTTTGTGCATACAAACAGCTGTGACAAAAATCCATCGCAACCGGCATAATGTCAGCCAGTTCTCCTGGTTTTTTTGCATTCAAATATAAGGTGAATCCTGCGTCAGGATCGATGCGAATGGTGAGATAGTTATTAGCAACAGGACACGTTGTTAAACGACATTCTGCTTGTTTGAACACGACATGAATAATCGTACATTTGCTGCGCATTCCTTTGCCTGTGCGCAAATAAAAAGGCACGCCGTTCCAGCGTTCATTATCAATAGTACAAATGAGCTCTGCCCATGTTTCAGTTGTTGACTGTGGCTGCACGCCGTGTGTAGTTAAATAGCCTTGATATTGCCCAAATATGCCATCAACAAAACGCACGTGTTGCAGAACACGAGCACGTTCCTCACGAATATAATTGCCCTCTAATTTTTTTGGTGCTTCCATAGCAATGAGAGCCAGCAGCTCCAATTGGTGATTTTGCACAATATCGCGCACCGCACCATAGCGGTCATAATACTTGCCACGATCATCAACAAGAATTTTTTCATCGATGATAATTTGTATATTGTCGATAAATTGATTGTTCCAGAGCGGCTCAAACACAATATTAGTAAAGCGCAACAGCGCTAAATTAATTACAAGCTCTTTGGTTAAAAAATGATCAATGCGATAAATCTGATCTTCATCAAAATAACGAGCGATGCAGGCATTTATTTCTTGGGCAGATTGCAGATCGTGCCCAAAGGGTTTTTCATAAATGATGCGGCACCAAGGCCCACTGCTTGTCGTGCGCTTGGCAAGTCCGCTCTGGGCAACATGCTCCGTCAACACACAGAAAAAATCTGAAGGTGTTGCACAATAGATTAACCGATTTCCCACGAGATTGAACTGCTTTTCGAGTTGTTCTACATAGTTCTTAAGTGTGTCAAAATAATTTTTATCATTAAAATCTATTGGTTTGTAAAAAAATCGCTGAGACAACGATTTCCAAAGGTTTTCATCAAGATCAGCTATAGAACTCTTTGCATGATCCAGCACTTCATGCACCGAAATATCATTTATAGCTGCGCCAACAATGATATAATTTTCTAATTTTTTTGTTTTGATTAGGCCGTACAAGGCAGGAATAAGCTTTTTTTTGGCAAGATCACCGGTGGCACCAAAAATGAGAATCGTTACATCCATTAATCTACCCAATTTACGCTTCACTGAAATTGGAACGAAGCTCCCAAATTTCGCAAATATTTTTTATCTTCGCAAAGTCTAGTATGATATTAGGATGATTTTACCACCAAAAGCAACAACTCTCATGTTGATATTCAGTCTGATTTTTCTTCCTGCGTGCTTGCATAAGAAAGGACTGAAAACTACATACCATAAAAACACATCTGCGTACATGCCAGATTTTGAGCAAGTCAAATCTAATGTTGCCTTGCAGGTTAACGTCTATGATTCACAAGAAGCATGCGTGCAGTTGCTGGGGCAACGCGGCAAGAAACTGATCAGCACAAACCCTGCTAAAACAATAATCCCACTGCAACTCGTGATTACCAATAATTCAAAAACATCTTGGAAGCTTTACGAGGCATTTATCTCCTTGCCATTTGTCTCAAGCGAAATGGTTTTCAAGCGATTAAAATATAACACTATTGCGCGCACTCTTGGTTTGTTGGGAGTTGGTGTGCTTGCAACTTCTGTGGTGTTAGGAACTTGTGAAACTCTCGCAGTATACGCATGCTTGGGCGATGCTGCCTTGGTTGCCATGCTTGGTATTACCGGTATAGCTGCAACCAATGGACTCTTTATATGGTCTGTTGGTGTTATGGCAGTCGAGGGTGCTACAAGCTTACGAGCTAATAAAATAATGAAGGCTGATTTGCATGAAAACATGCTTGCCGATTGTGTAAAAATAGAACCCGGCCATGAGGCACAGGTAGTGGTTTTTGTCCGTGAACAGTTACTTAAAAATTTCTCCATTACCCTGATAGACAGAGAAGATAGAGAACTATCCTTTAATATCGATCTCTTCAGGGAAGAAAATTAATACCTGACACCCCCCCTATTTGACAGTTTGAAAATATTAGTTAAAATTAGTAAATAGGATATATATTAATTACGCCTTAGCGAATAGCGACGGCGAATGGAGGATTATATGAAAATTTTACGTAATTTATTTATTTTTGGGTTAATGCTAAGCACTCAAGCAACATTACCTCTCTCACTTGCTTCACATGACCGCAGCGATAGAGTTAATAATTCTGACATATCGTACGACCCTAGAACTGGCACAACAACCGTGAAATTAGGCGGTGATTGGGACTTCTGGATATTAAACAGAGGAAGTGATTGCAAGAATGGTTCACTTGCAGAAAAACACGGCAGCGAATCTTCACTAAAATTTCCCGATGATTTTTTTGCAATGACCAAAGGCCCCGTAATCGATATTACCTGTGCCAGCTGCAAGAAAATTTTTGAAGTTCTTGAACGTACCCGAACACATAGAGATTATCTAAAACTACAATGCAAAGATTGTCACTGCACCGTTGAAGCCACCGACAAAATGTACAAGCGTTATGGCACCATAACTAAAAATGGTTGTACCGTAACAATTGATCAAAGATTTGAATGGTGCCCATTTGAAAAATCAAGTTTATTGCGCCGTATTGGCTCATGGGCATGGACTGCAACTAAATGGTCGGCACTCGCGCTCGCAGGATTGGCTGCGCTTGGTTACTTCCTAGATTCAAATTCAACTAAATAATTTAAAATTAATGGAGGATTATATGAAAATTGTACGTATGGCATTAAGCCTTGGACTTATCCTAGGTCTTGCACAAACAATGATCGCAATCGACCCAAATATACAAGAAGCTGTCGATGTCCTGAAGAAGGTCTGGGAGCAAGCAGATAAGGACATATCCAAGGAATTTGAAAAATATAAAAACGAATACCCTAGCCAAGCACAATTTGAAGAAGCATTAAAAAAAATATTGCATAGGGAAAACGAACAGCGAAAAGCCTGGCTTGAAAAAAATATCCCGTTTTGTGAAAAACTGTTAAAAGAAGTCAAGTTTGATAATCCAGCAAGTGCCGCCAAATATTGCATGTGTAAAAAATATCAACAAGACGCTACCATGCGATTCTACAAATTTAGAATTAAGCAACTTAAAGCAAGTCTACGAGCATTTGGGTCAACATTATGGAAAATTACAAAATGGGGAACCGTTGCTTTTGCAGGATTAGCTGCGCTTGGTTATGTTATTGATTCAGTAAACTCTAAGTAATTCACCTGAAAATAAGTTAAGGGCGAGAAAATTTTCTCGCCCTTATTTTTTTAATGAACCTCGTAGATAATCACAATTCTACTCAATCACAAAGTCCTTCAAGAACCATGTAAGCAGCGGCACCATACAAACTCACGTTATAATCGGTGATCACAAAAATCGGGATGTGTTTTAAAAGTTCTTGCTGCTTACCACAATTAATAAATTCTTCCATAAATGCTCGCTCTTTAAAAAGTTCCACATTATGTGCTGCAATGCCTCCAGCAATATACAATCCACCAAGCGCTAACGCGTCAAGTGCAAAATCTTTAGCACAGCGTGCATAAAATTTTTGATAGAGCAGATAGGTATTTAGGCAATGATTATCAAGATGTCGATTCTTAAAAATAAGATCAGGATGCAAACCATTTTTTGCTATGTCTTCATTAACTTTTTCATGACCATTGCGGGCTCTGAAAAAACGATAAATACGTTTTATGCCATTACCAGAAAGCACATCCTCCCATGAAATATTACAAGAACGCTGCTCTTGCGCCCGAATAAATTCAATAAGCTCATATTCTAGGTGTTCTTGTGCTGGAAAATCAGCGTGGCCACCTTCTGATGGCAAGGGTAAATAACGTTTTTCTTGTACATTCCACAAAAGACTACATTTACCAACGCCGGTACCAGCACCAACAATTCCTCTTCCCGCGTGAAGCTGAGGAGAACCGACATTAATCGGCACCAAGGCATCTTGATTGATTACTTGAATGCCATGACCTATTATTTCAAAATCGTTAACGATGATGGCACAGTTCAATGAGGTTTGCGCTAAAATTTCTTGCGACTTGATAGCAAAATGTAAATTAGTGGGCTTGCAATAATCGTGCGTGTGGGACACAACGCCCGCTGCGGCAAAACAGGAAAACTTCACCGTGATTTCATAATTATTTTTTGCATACTCAAGAACTTGGCGCACCAAATCTACAAAATTGGTAACTTCCTGGCTTTTTGCATGCAAAGAAAAGAGCAACACAAATTTATGATCATCTTTTATGAAAAATCCAAAATTGCTATTGGTGCCGCCAATGTCGGCGGCCAGCAGACAACGTTTTTTGTGAGGAACTGCAGGGACGTAAACGACTTCTTTTAAGGTATACATAGATCTCCTTTTGAATTTAGAGTTTATCCTAAAATTTGAACACTCTTAAAGAATTTCGTTATGGTTCTTGTCAACCCTAACAACGGACATAGTAAATTCGTTCTTGCCGTATCACTTATCTTTAAATATTCATACTTTTTTTTCGTTAAGGGTCTCGTAACCCTTAACAATGTACGCCAAGGCTTCGCCCTGGACCCATTCATTTCGCTCGAACGGCGACCACTCGTCTTTGCAGCTGCGCTGCGCGACTGCGGGTTGCCCATGCTCGGCACCAACCTTCATCAACATGGTACCGGCGTGCTCTAAATCAAGGGATTGGTACGCGACTCACTGGCAAGTAGGTGCATGGTGTTCGCATGGCACCTGCGAGCTCAACCGGCTACATATATATCTAAATGCCGATTTAGCTTGTATGTGGGCATGATAGCACCCAATATTATTGTGTAAAAAAAAGAAATGTATCTCGGATTGATATTAGACACGCCACGCACATTTGTTTACGAAAGGGTGCGTAATCATGCGACCCCGAAGCGACTCGCCTGCGAAGCGTAGCGAAGTAGGCGAGTCGCGTGTGGCCACATTTCAAGCGTATATGGGGATTCCAAAGGGACGAAGTCCCTTGGCGTCTGTTGTTAGTGGTGACGAGACCACTAACGAAAAAAAATTGGTGAAAAAAATTAACAAGGAATTATGGTTCGACTACGCTCACCACGAACGGATAGATTAGCGTCCATTGTTAGAGGTGACGAGACCTCTATCAAAAAAAATGGATTTTGAATTAAGAAAAGTAGTGAAATGTTTATGTCCATTGTTAGGGTTGACAAGGCCTGCCCGCCGAAGCCCTTCGACTAAGCTCAGGACAGGCTTGCCAAATGCCGGACTTGTCCTACGAAGCTTTAGCGTAGTAGGAAGGCCTGGATAAGCGAAGGCTGGGAACCCTAACCCCTTTTTTGACTTTCTCAAATCAGCAACGTAAGTTTGATACTTCACATGACTTTTTAGAAAGGAGAACTATGAAACTACGAAATCTGCTTTATTTTAGTATTTTAAGCATGCTTGCAACCCAAGCCTTTGGCCTTGCACATATCACTTCAATCGATCTTTTTATGAAAAAAATTGAACGTGGAAACACCGTAGCATACTTTACTGCTGATTGGTGCTTTTATTGCAAGCAATTTGAACCAACTATAAATACGGTAGCCATAAAATTCCCAACTATTTCATTTTTGCAGGTTAATGTGAATCAAGCCGAAGCAATTGCATTAACATTCAGCGTGAGTTCGTTACCCACCGTCCTTTATTTTAAAGATGGCAAGCTGGTCGATCGAACGCGAGGTTCTATGAGTCAGAGAAATTTCGAAGCCAAGGTTAAACAGGTCTTTAATCTGTGATGTTATTTGCTGCAAGACTGATTGCTCGCTACTGCCGTTACCACAACACCGGCTACGGTCGCCATTGCACCTACCACGGTTGAGAAACCTAGAATAACATTACCCACTTTGCTACAGTTAAATTTTCTTTTCGTTGTTTTATGTTCATCGGCAAGTGTTTCTTTTGCTAGCGTAAGACTTTTAATTTCTTCTACCTGCTGCGTTTTTTCTTTCCCAAGAGCTTCTATTGCTTGCAGCCGTTCTTTGAGCTGTTCTTGAAGTGCAAGCACAATCATTTGGTGTATTTCCGTTTTATCATCAGCACTGATAGCCTTGGTGTGTTTTTTTCTACGCAACATGGTTTGATAGTCTTGCGGTCGCTCTGTTTTTATCTTGGCAAGATAATCCTGTACAGCCTGAACTGTGCCGGGATTAGTAGAAGAAGCTTTATCTACCAGACTGATAAGAGTTCGTGGCGACAACTGTCCATCCGATTGCTTTGCATCCTGCGATTCCAATTCTTCAAGTCCCGTAACTTCTTGAATAGTTTCTCCAGTTTTAGGCGTAAGACCAGCGTCCGTGGGTTTAGGTGGCAATTTGTCGCAATTAATAATTATTCGGGGAACCGTGAGACGTTTGTCCATTGCAATGGCAGAAAAAAAACTCGATATGATTAGACTTATACCTAGTAGACGCTTCATACTATTTCCCCCTTCTCTATTGTTTACATTGTAGCTTAATTTTTTTAGGAAATTCAATATAGTAATTTATTGTCGTTAAAGGGCTCAGATAAAAAGGAAATGTCATGCGTTATATGTTTGCACTATTCACTCTTACTATTTTTTTTCCACGAGATGCTATGGCAAAAAAACCATCTACTCACCAAAAAAGTTCAAGCGACTATGCACAAGTGCCTATGGATGAATTTACTCTCAATTCAATTAGTAGAACTACGCCACACCATGACGAGGCAGAGACAACCTGCTGCTGCTTTGGCAATTGTTTTAAAAATCTTAATTCTTTATTCATAACCAATAATTCTGATACAACAAAAACTCCCACAGGCGAGAGAATTTTTAAATCAATTTTCAGTTTTTTAACCTTGGAAACACCACGTTCTAGAATGTATCGTCGAATACAGGAATAAATATTAAAAAAAGGAGATAGGTATGTTCAAGCCAATTCTGCATGTCATGTTACTATGTTTGTCATGCAACATCGTGGCAATGCAAAATCCTCAGAAAAAAGATAATGCAGGAGCAGCCAAGACAATTGCTGAAGAGCTAAAAAGCAGCCAAAAACAACCTGACGAATCTACAAAGCTGCTTGCAAAGAATGATAAACAAGAACAAACTTCGTCGACATCTAGCTCAGTAGAACCATCAGTTGAAGCGACCGCGACATTAGCATTAGCTACTGGTTTGGCTATTGTTGTCGACCGACAAGATAGTCCTACGCCTTGCTGCAGTTGTTTCGGTGGTGGTTTCGATAATGATGGTGGTGATGATTATGCTGATGGTGGTGAAGATTGGTAAAGGAGAAGAAATGTTTAAAGTAATGCTGTGCATGCCAATTATATGTTTGTCATGCAGCCTCGTGGCAATGCAAGAGCCTCAGAAAAAAGATGCTTCAGGATCAAGTAATACAATTGGAGATGAGCTGAAAAAAGAGCAGGCAAATCGTGATGAGATCGCACAAAAATTGCTTGATAACGATGCGCAACAAAGATCAACAGCATCGCATGGTCCATCAACGCTACCAAACATTCCAACTGCTCCTTTAGCATTTGCTGCAGGCATAGCGCTTGGCAGTTCAATAGCCAACCAGGGTCATGGTGGCCAAGTTGATATTAGCGGCTCTAATGTTGATCTTGGCAGTCTCGATTGTGGAGACTGCGGTGGTGGAGATTGCTGCAACCTGCTCTAGTTCTGGTACGTGTGATCTAACTACTTGCCGATACATGTTTGAGCATTTGGATTTTTAAAATCCGGAACATTTTCTTACCCGGGTATATCATCCTGAACCCTTCGACCCTTTCGTCAGGATCAGGGCGGCAGCTTATGAATAAAGACCAATGAAGGGCATTTACTCCCGAGCGTAGTCGAAGGGTCAGGACAGGCTTGTTTCAGGGTCCACTTTTATAAATCATTTGGCCTCCTACTTTTCCCTGTTTTTAACATTCATTACCCAGATGTAAACCTGATACTCACTGATCACTATAAGGGCTATCTGCACACCCCTATTATTTCAGATAGAAAAATTAATAATTGACAAATCCTTATTTTAATATAAAATTGTATATAATATAGATAGTTGTTTGATTATTATGAAAGGATGTTATATGAAAAACACTAAATTATTACTTATGGCTCTTTGTGCCAACCCAATATTTTTATTAGGAATGGAGCAAATTCCAGGAAATTCGATTCTTCCTAAAAGGGAGTTCAAAAAATTACCTACCTTGATATTCAATAAAGAAGAACTTCCAGAAGAACGAGTAAAGGTTCTTGTGAAAACAACTTTAATCGGAAATTCCATTAGTGAATCTAGCAGCGATAAAGCAATAACAATAAACTTAGATGAATGTTTTGCGGGATTTCCTAATAAAGACACTATCGGAAAAAATTTAGGCAACTTTTGTAAATTAGCGTCAGCTCTAGAGGAAAAAAGATCCAAAGATGCGAGATTCCAGGAAGCAATCGCATCTATTGTTGCCAATAACAATAATAAACCGGATATCCTCCTTGAACTATTAGAAATAATCGACGCATTGGGCTATCAGACCAGTGATGAAATACAACCAAATCATGGCAATAAACTTTACGAAAAAACTATTCAAGAAATCATCAGAAACAATTACATTCCCGAAGAATGGTTTAAAAAATATATATATTTTGATAATTCCTATATTAATAGATTGGCTCTAAAAAAAGGCGACAAGACAAATAAATCTATCCTAGATCTTCTAAAAGAAGATCTAGATCCCGCTGTTGGTGGTTTCACAAGAAGTGCACATGCCGGCTTTCTACCAAAATCAATAAATTCAACGAGTGAATCTTTACGAAGCGAGCCTGATGATGAACATATTGACGCAGGTGCTATCTCGCAACTGCGCATTGATTCAATCCATCAACTTATTAGTAATCACAATAAAAATTTTGTCATCGAAGATAGAAGAAAAGCAAAAGTTGAGTTGGATATCATGCAAGAATATTATCGCAACCATGTCGATGCCAAAAAAATAGCAAAAGATACTGTATCTAAAGATTTGCACAAAGTTTCTATGTCTACTCTGGTAAAGGCTATTAAAAACAAAAAAGGGCCTATTAAAGAACAAAATGATAGGATAAAAAGCAAAACCAATTGGGCAATTGCCACAGGAACTATTACTGCACTGACAGGTATATGGTCTTTTGCAGTCCTCAATAAAACACTGTTACCTGAAAAATATGGCGTTAATATTCCTGGCGTGGATTATATAGTACAAGGTTCAAAAAACATAAGTGAAAAAATATTGGGGTTGGTAGGAAAAGCAGGTTCTGTATTTTTCACCTCAGTATTACCGCCAATTCTAACTGCTATATTTGCAAAATTAACATATAAGTTAGTATCCGATATTGGACCACTTCAAGAAGGACTAAAGCCAATGGCACAAGCATTAGAAGGCTTTAACGCACGAGAAATGTTAGAAAATAAATATATCGTAACCTTCAAGAACATGGACTCAATGCTCGAAGATATGGAAGCAAATGAGCAAGAATTGGAATAAAAATTAGGTAATATATGCTAACGCAATTTAGGGCCCCGTTCCAGGGGCCCTAAATCTTAAAAGCAGTTTACAATTGCACTTAATAAATTAATCCCACTCGAGCGAGCCTGCAGTCTGATATTCAGTCACACGTGTCTCAAAGAAGTTCTTTTCTTTTACCAAATCAGTGGATTGTGACATCCATGGGAATGGATTTGCGCGGCCATAGACTTTTGGCAAATCGATGCGCTCTAGTCGCCGGTCAGCAATATGCTCAACATAATCACAAAATTGTGCCGCATTAATACCAAGTAATCCACTTGGACATGCATCGTGTGCGTATGCTTTTTCTAGAATTACCGCTTGCTTAATAAGTTCCACAATCTCATCCTGAAATTTCTTGGTCCATACACCAGGATTTTCTGCTTTGATCGTGTTGATTAAGTCGCAGCCGAATGCTAAATGCAGACTTTCATCGCGCATAATATATTCAAACTGCTCACCGATTCCCACCATCTTGTCCTGACGCTTGAGTGCAAGCATCATCGCAAAACCAGCATAAAAGAAAATACCTTCCATAATCACATAAAATCCGATGAGATCATGCAAAAAGCGGCGAATGTTCTCTTGTGTATCAGTTTTGAAATTAGGATCAAGCAGTGAGGTGGTAAGACCGACCACAAATTCATCTTTTGCTTTTATCGAAGACACCGATTCATACATCGGGTAAATTTCTTCGGGGTCAAGTCCCAGTGAGTCGCAGCAATAAATAAACGTATCGGTGTGCACCGCTTCTTCATACGCCTGGCGCAAAATATATTGGCGACATTCGGGATTGGTTACATGTTTGTATACGGCAAGTACTAGATTATTTGCCGTTAACGATTCTGCGGTGGAGAAAAATCCCAAATTCCACAAAATAAGTCGACGTTCAGTTGGTGCGAGCACACTCGGCGATTTCCACTGCTCAACATCTTTTTGCATCGAAATTTCTTCCGGCGTCCAGTTGTTGGCCACACCATCTTTGTAGTGCTGACGCGCCCATAAATAGGTCATGGGTAAGATTTTGTTTGGATCTATCGTTGAATTATTGATAATTGATTTTGCCATGTAATGGTCCTTTAATTTTTTGCTCTTTTTTGTGTTCGTATGGTTCGACAGGCTCACCACGAACGGATCGATATATTTCTTTAGCTGAAGATGACATGTTCATGATTAACCTGCATAAAATTCTGTACTTTTAGGCACACAACTTAAGATCAAAATAAAATATTGGATCCCGTTCGTGGTGAGCCTGTCGAACCATAACGAACTCCTTATGACTACTGACATGATTCACACTCCGGATTTTCAATACTACATGCGGCACGTGCTGGCTGCACCGTCGTCTCTTCTTGCTTGTTTTGCGCTACCGATTCTGGCGCAGCACCCGAATATTCCCGTTTTTGCGTAAAACCAAATTGCTTGGCATCAAGGGTGGATTTTTCGATTTGACTCGCTGCAAGCGTACGCGGATAATAGGTAGTTTTCATGCCCATATTCCAGGCCGCAAAATAAATATCGCTCAGTAATTTTCCGGAAGTTCCTTGCATAAAGATATTATGCGATTGACTCTGATCAATCCACTTCATGCGCACCGCAGAAATTTTCATCAACCAGATTGGGTCAAATTCAAATGCTTCTTTATACTTTGCGCGCAGCGATGCTGGAATTCTCTCAATCTTACTCAAATTACCATCGTAGTATTTTAGCAAATCAAGCATCTCCTTGTCCCAAAGACCAATTTTTTTCAGATCTTCCACTAAATATTTATTAACAATCGTAAACTCACCCGACATATTTGATTTGACATAGATATTCTTAAATATTGGCTCAATGCATGGGAAACACCCAGAAATATTAGAAATGGTGGCCGTTGGTGCAATAGCCATGGTGTTCGAGTTACGCATGCCCCAGCGACGCACGTGTTCACGCACGGGTGTCCAATCAAGCACCCCATTACGAGAAAGATCTATCTTGCTGCCACGTTCTTGTTCTAAGAGTTCTAAGGTGTCGATAGGGAAAATACCGCGATCCCATTTTGAACCCGCGTAGGATGAATAGGTACCGCGCTCTTTGGCAAGTTCAGAAGAAGCTAATATCGTGTGGTATGAAATAAATTCCATGCTGATGTCGGTGAACTCAAGCGCTTGTGGTGCATCAAAATTGATATTCAATTTATACAATGCATCCTGGAACCCCATAAGCCCAAGCCCAACAGGGCGATGCTTTTGGTTAGCATTTTTAGCTTCGGGGATTGGATAGAACATTAGATCGATAATATTATCAAGCATGCGGATGGCAGTTTTAATAGATTTTGCGAGTAATTCTTTATCAAGAATACCATCATGCACATGACGTGCCAAATTGAGCGAACCAATGTTACACACTGCTGTTTCTTGTGCCGACGTGTTGAGCGTAATCTCGGTGCACAAATTAGAGGAGTGAATTACCCCCGCATGATCTTGTGGAGAGCGAATATTGCATGGATCTTTAAAGGTAATCCAAGGGTGACCAGTCTCAAAAATACGCGTGAGCATCTTGCGCCATAATGCTTTAGCCTCCAGAACTTTGAAATATTTTATTTTGCCTTGCTTGGCCATTTCTTCGTATTCCGCGTAACGCTTTTCAAACGCGCTGCCATACAAATCATGCAGTTCTGGCACTTCATGTGGCGAGAACAAGGTCCACTGCGCATCAGCAGCAACTCGTTTCATGAAAAGATCTGGCACCCAGTTGCAGGTGTTAATATCGTGCGCTCTGCGCCGCTCATCGCCCGTATTGCGTTTTAAATCAAGAAAATCTTCGAGATCCAAATGCCAGGTTTCTAAGTAGACACAGATGGCACCACGGCGACGACCACTGCGTGAAATAGCAGCCGTAACATCGTTGACGAGCTTTATAAATGGAATTACACCCTGACTTTCGATGCGAATGCTCTTAATGGTAGTGCCTGTAGCACGAATGTAGGTCCAGTCATTGGAGATACCACCCGACCATTTTGAGAGTTGCGCATCATCACCCAAACATTTGAAAATATGATGCAGATCATCATCAACCGTCATTAAAAAGCACGATGCAAGCTGCGCATGCGTAAGGCCTGCATGGAGCAATGTTGGCGTTCCTGGAACATACAACATGTTTGAAAGCAGATTGTAGAAATCTAAGGCACGTTCATTTTTGTGCGGCTCATCGAGGGCAAGGCCCATGGCAACGCGCATCCAAAAAGTCTGTGGCAACTCAGTATACTCATCATCAAGTTGCAAGAAATAGCGCTCATACAAAGTCTTGAGACCCATGTGATCGAACAAATCATCGCGCTCTAAGCACAGAGCATAGGATAATTTTTCCAGATCAAACTCGAGCATACGGCGATCAAGCAGATCATGTGCCACACCTTTTCTGATGCTGTCCACAAATGATTGGCGATAATGCTCATGCGCTCGCTCTGTCATAATTGAGTGGCGTGTGACTTGCTTGAACAATTTTTTGAGCAACAAGCGAGCCGCAACATAGCCGTAGGCAGGATCCAATTCGATGAACGCCGTTGATGCCAAGATTAAAGCAGAGCTAACCTCCTCAGATGAAATACCATCAAAAATATTTTTGATCGTCTCTTGCATGATAAGCTCAGCGGACACTTCTTGCTCAAAGCCTCTTCCGGCCCAGGCAAGAGATTTGCGCATACGATCAGCATCAAGCAACATCAAGCCAGCATTGGTTGCAATGAATATTTTTTTAAGAGCTAATGATTGCTCTGTAGATGTCTGCTGCTGCTGTGCACCAAAAAAAACGGTGTCTTTCATTCTTCGTGCATCAATATCCATAGCGTTCCTTTCATTCAAATAACCATTGGCTCTCTTTTACTATTCACCTTACTTTTCAACTTATTATTCTGTGGGCATCCACAATTTTTTGGACAATACACCCCTGCTTGTTTTTTCCACAACTCTTTCATTTTCATCATTAAAAATTTGGGGTCGGTAATTTGATAGAGTAACGAGTTAGGTACGCAGAATCAAATATTTTTTTATACTTTTTTTGATAAATTCATTCTTCAATTTTTTATTCGCACATGCGCGGTATTTTTTCACGTTGTGTAAAAAAAATCATTCATTTTTTGCGCTATTTTTTAGTTACTGTTGTGACCTGAGATTGATTAGTAATGGAATGTTTGAAAAAGATTCTTTCTTAGAAATTACCAGCATTATCATTTTAAATGAACGTGAAATTTGCAATATATATTGCTAAGACCTTGTCACTTGGCAATATACATTAATCCGTTCGTGGTGAGCTTAGTCGAACCACAATTTCCTTATTTCCGTTAGAAGAGTCTTGTCACACCTAACAGCTGGCACAAATCTTTTTAGTAAAATCTTTCTTTTTTTTGCTAAGGGTCTCGTCACCCTTAGCGATGGACGCCTAAGGACTTCGCCCTTAGGAATCCCATACGCTTGGCTTCGGGCCACTCGCCTATCCGGCTTCGCTGGAGCCTGTCCTGAGCTTAGTCGAAGGGCTACGCCGGACTTAACGGCTGCAGACCCTCAGACAAGCTAGGTCGGTGCTTTGCATTAAGCTTTTCACGCATTACTTAACTGGTCACCCTGAACTTGATTCAGGGTCCATACTTAACTTTTTAATTATAAAGCTGCCGATCTAGCTTGACGTGTGGGCATGATAGCACCCAATAATATTGTGTAGTAAGAGAAATGTATCTCGGGTTGATAATTCGACACGCCATACACATTTGTTTACGAAAGGGTGCGTAATCATGCGACCCCGAAGCGACTTGCCTGCGAAGCTTAGCGAAGTAGGCAGGCGCGTGTGGCCACACTTCAAGCGTATAGGGATTCTAAAGGGACGAAGTCTCTTTAGTGTCCGGTTGTTAGGGGGTGACAAGACTCCCTAACAAAAAAAATTTATAGATGTTAAAAAAGTAAAAAAAGGAAATGGAGTATTATGTCGGTTGTTAGGGGGTTACAAGAGCCCCTAACGGAAAAAAGAAGAAGTAACAAGAAAGATAAATCTTGAATTAATCCTGACTAATGTACTTAATTAAACTAACTCACCAATTTTTTAAAGCTTTCATTTTTATAAAAAGGAGTTTTTTTTATGCGCTTTCAATATTTCTATCTTGCAGCAAGTCTCATGCTGGCCAGCACCTTGCAAGGTGCTATCATGCCACTCGAATCCGCAGAACAACTTGAACAAGAAATCACCAACAACACCTCGCCTGTTGTAGTAAAATTTTTCGCCACCTGGTGTCATGTCTGCCAAAGTAGCGCGCTTCCATTTGAAGAAGTGATGCAAGAAACAGAATTTGCAGGCATCAAGGTCATTATGGTGGATGCGGATACGTTCCAATCACTCGTACAAAAAAACAACATCTCGGGATTGCCTACGTTTAAATTTTATGCACCGGGAGGGCAACTCGTTGATACCATGGTTGGTGTTCAAAATTTAGACACGTTCAAAGATACGTTGCGTAAAAAATTGCGATCTCTATCACCTGACACAGCAATGGCACAAAAACAACACGTCAACGCGGAAGGTGAAATACTTGCAAAGCCTGAAGAGAAATCGATGCCAGAGGCCAAAGGTGGCATTATTGCCGGCCTCAAGAATTTCTTTGGCGCGATTTTCAGTGGCATTGCAGTAATTTTCAAAAAGATTATTGATGCAATCAAAGGAATTTTTGGGTATTAGAAAAAGTTAGCAAATAGTAAGGGCCCTTCTGGGCCCTTCTTTTCTTGAGCAAATCCTATTTTTTTTCTGATTGCTGCTTTATAAGACCTCTTTTTAAATCTTCCGCTTCAGCTTTTAAATTGAGGATTAGTTCTGTCTTGGCATTTTCCATTCGATCAATTTGTTTTTTATCACCTAAAATCATCAGATCGACCAATGCTTTATCTCTATCCATTTCATGAGCTGTTAATAATGCATTATATTCTTTTACTCCTTGTGGAGTCCTTAGATAATAGCCGACTTGTCGCCAATTGATCCATTGTTGTGTTTTTTCTGGACCTTCTTGCATGTCATTAATGTTTTCTGCTTCTTGTTCATATTTTTCCTTGATTGTTTTTTGCTTGTAATCGTTTCTTCCTTTTGATGTAAGACCTATAAACTCATAATACTGATACGGATCCATATTCTGATCCTTATCTTTCTTTGTTAGAGCATTATTTCGTTTTAACGTATCTTTTGCGAGAAACACAAAATTTGGATTCAATCTTCCTTCAAGAAAACTCCATCCTTCTTTCAAATAAATAAGTTCATCAATTTTACGTTGAACAATTTGTTCTCCTACTTTGAGAATTTCTTTAGTACGATTTTTTGTTATTTCAGTTGCAACTTCTTTCAATCTATTTTTTATCTTTTCAGTATTATTTGTTAGAGTTATCAACCATTCATCTACCTGTTTTGTAACCTGAGGCAGATATTGTTTTCCCCGCTCCTTTAATTCTCTTTCATATTTTGCCATAAGTTCTTGGGATTCTTTTTCTTTTTGAAGTTGTTCCATGGTGCTCAGAACTTTTGACATTATTTCTTCTATTGCCGTTTTTTCCTTCTTTTTTTCTTCAAGTACTTTTGGCAGTTCTGTTACTGTTGTTTTCTTCGGTCTTTCTTGGGATTTTCTTAATGATGAAGAGCCTAGTTGTTGTTGCAAAGATACCGTTTCATCTGCTCGCTCAGGTTTTTTTGCTTTAAGTTGTTTCATTGGTTGTTCATATTCTCGTGCTAAGCTTTTGTGTTTTTCTTCTGCTTGTTTTTTTCGATTTTCAGAAGCTTGTTGTCTATTTTGTTGAACGGCAGCATAAATTTTCTCGAGTTCCTGTTCTAAAAATTTTGCCGTTGTTTTAAAATCTGATCTAGAACCCAAGGAACGATAAGCAAGTTTTAGTGTTAGTATGTCTTTTTCTAGGTGCTCAGGAATTTCTTGCATTAATTCATCAGCTTTCTTAACCATAGCCGTTAATTCTTTATTTAACACTACACCGTCTTGCGATATTTTTTCATCCAACTTTTTCTTATTTTCTTTAAACAGCTTTTCAAGATTATTCACAAAACCTGCATAAGCCGTATATCCCTCTTCTTGTGGAAAATAATTGCCGCCTGCATAGATAGCTAAATAATATTGCTCCTGAATTTTGTTCCTGAGCTGGTCTTCTAATGATTCTGGTTTCTTTAGCTTCTTTGGTTCTTCTTGTTTTTCAGTAACAATCGGAGTCACTGCAACTGGAACTTCTGCTATCGTTGGCATCGTTGTTTTGACTTCAGTTGATGTTTGAGGCTTTTGTATTGGAAACTGTTGAATGCTACTTTGCTTCTCTTCATTAAACAAGCGAAGTATATCTTTTGCAGCCTGCTTCCGTTTACTTTCGACAGTTGGCTCTTCAGCCTTTTCAATAGCAACAGCTTCTACTACCGCTTCAATAGGTTTCGTCGCTTGCGTTGCCTTCACGGAAACGGTTGGTTTTTTCCCTGCTAAAAATTCTACGCCAAATGGTTCAACGACTACAGGCGTTGTAGGGTGCTTTTCTGGCACTCTAGTTGTTGGCTGCTGCACTTCATGTTCTTTTTTTTCGGTAGTTGTAGGTTGAATTTGCGGCACCAACACAACTGTTTTAGCCACTTCACCTACAGGTTTTGTTGGCACTTGCGGTTTTTCTTCTAGCTTCGCCATCATTTTAGCACGAAGCAATTTTACATTCTTAATATATTCATCTTTTGTCGCCGTAAGTGTATTAAAACCATCAATAAGTTTTTCTTTCTCTATTACCACCTTTAAACTCTCGATGTTTCGTAATCCATCGAAGTCATGTTTGAACTGAGCAAAGTCTTGCACTAACACAGGTTCTTCAGCCAATAACTCTTTAATCTCTTTTTGGTCTTGCTGGGAATAAGTTGTAGCTCGCAAAAACGTCTCTACATCTGCCGCTTGATCAGTTATTCTTTTACGAAGAGCCCAATATTCGTCGACGAATTTCTTAAGCATTCCCTGAGCTATCTCTTTACTGATTTCCTCTAAATTTACTTTTTTTTCTGCTGGCTTCCAGCCAACCCAAGAACCCAGATATTTTATTGAGGCAGCATATGCTGATGTAATATAATCCCACATGCCAGCTTGCATTGATGTACTTGCCATGACTAGGCAGAGCGCTAGGGCGATTTTTTTAATCCACAATTTATTCAACATTGCTACTCCTTACTATTTCTGCATCGCTGTCTTTATTTATTTATCGACTGTAAATAAACATTAAAATCATCCAACAAAGTTCTAAGTTCCTTTTGCTCTTCTTTGTTTACAGGATATTGTTGAGCACCTATAAATTTGTACGTTTTAATTGTTCCATCCGTATCTTCAATTCCATATGAAGCATAGTGCGTACCTTGAGATGACAACACTACGTCAACTTCCGTCACCGTGAATGGAGATTTTGTAAATGGATTCTTAAGTATTTTTTTATACGCAGATATCGTTTTATCATCAGTAGAGCCAGTATATGCGTATCTTCCCGGTATGTACTGCGAAGGTTGCCACATCGCCTGCGTAGAGGCCGCCACACCAGAAATAAGCACTATAATCAGTATTTTTAAGCTTTTCATAAACATATCCTCATCTAAATTTTTAGGTCTATATCCTCTTATTTAGGGTAGCAATATTCAATTCTGTTAGTCAATTGTTTATGAAAAACTGTTGAATTTAGGGCATTTTTCAGAGTTGTACCACATAGGGATGCGGCCGATATTTAAAGGCCACCGTCGCTTTATTGAAAAACTCATGCAAACAGGTATTAACCGCCGTTTCTAATTCATATTTACTCATGCGTCCGTCCACATATTCACGTACTTTATTAGTACCCACTGCTTTATCGAAAGATTTTGAAAATTGCAACTCGATACCCGATTTTTTAAAAAACGTAAGTACCATCAAAAGACTCTTAAATGATGCAACTAGATTTACATCAGGAATATGCAATCTAAGACCACTGCAATATTCTTTTTTTCGGGGACTGTAGAAACGGTGAAACTTTGATTCGACGCCCTGTTCCTTGAGTAGAGTCATAAGTTCATACCATTTTTTTTGGGGAAATTTTATCGAATCTGGCAGTGTTATGCATTGAAATGCTTTGTCAGTGCCCACCGCAACATCAAATGGAGTTACCTCACCCAGCATGCCCAAAAAGCTGTACCCATAACATGAATTGATGTTGTCTATATTTGGTGATAATCGACTCACCTTATACAGCGGTTGATAGCGATTATAGTTTGCCATAGGCACTACATGAATCTGGGCTTTTTGCTCAGCGCAATGTTCATTGTAATAAAGCGCTAATTCGCCCACGGTCATACCATGACGAATAGGAATAGCAGCATATGAGATAACCGATTTAAAAGCATCCTCGACAAGAGGACCTTCCATACTCGAACCAAGTGCATTTGGCCTATCAAAAACAACGAGCTTTTTTTTGTGAGCAGCAACTGCTTCAAGGGTCTGAAATAGTGTCGTCAAATACGTATTATGACGCATGCCCATTTCTTGAATGTCAAACATGAGCACATCAATATCGTGCAACGATGTCCCATCAAGTCTTTTAGGTGCACTATCACCATATAACAAAACTACCGGTATTTTGGTTATTTTATCGTGATGCACACGTTCTTTATCATGATCATAGCCATCTATAATGCCATCAAGACCATGTTCAGGTACAAATATTTTTTTAACTTTTAAACCATGCGCAACTAAAATATCGATGGTTCTTTTGCCTGCCTGATTCTTGCCCGATTGATTGGTAACAAGTCCAACGGTATAAGAAAGATCACCTTTTGGTGTTAATGAGCGCAAAAATTCATCAGTTATATTTTCAATGCCAAGTCTTAATGGGCCTTGGGAACTTATAACTTCGCCCTTGGCCTGCGTTTGCATATACAGAACGCCCAGTTTTGGCAAAAATAATGCGACGGCCATGAATACGAGAAAACGCACACAACGACGGGCATAGCCCAAAATATATAGAATCCCCCTCAACATATACTACCCCCTTATCCTCAAGATCAGTGAACGTGCCCTGCCTCGCTCAAATTAGACAAGACGAACGGATTTGAGGACCCCTTTTAAAATTTTTTAGATGTGATGATTTTCCCCTACGGATACTGAGAATAGCACTATCAAAAATTACAAATCAACAATTTTTGAAAGATGTTTTTTTATCACTCATTACATTTATTTCTTATCAAATTTTTTTTCGTTAGTGGTCTTGTCACCACTAACAACGGACACAACATTTCATCTCTTCTCTTAATTCAAAATCCATAAATTTTTTTGGTAAGGGTCTCGTCACCCTTACCGATGGACGCCAAGGGACTTCGTCCCTTTGGAATCCCTTGTACGCTTGAAGTGTGGCCACACGCGCCTGCCTACTTCGCTAAGCTTCGCAGGCAAGTCGCTTCGGGGTCGCATGATATACGCACCCTTTCGTACAAACATGTATATGGCGTGTTGGGGTATCAACCCAAGATACATTTCTCATCTTACACACTATTTATTGGGTGCTATCATGCCCACACGTCAAGCTAGATCGGTGGACTATCAATTTTAAGACATGGTAAATAGACGGCCTGTTGAGCTCGCAGGTGCCATGCGAACACCATGCACCTACTTGCCAGTGAGTCGCGTACCAATTCCCTTGATTTAAATCTCGACGGTACCATGTTGATGAAGGTTGGTGCAGAGCATGGGTAACCCGCAGCCATCAGGCGAGTGGTCGCCGTTCGAGCGAAATAAGCGGGTCCAGGGCGCAGCCATGGCGTACATTGTTAAGGGTTACGAGACCCTTAACGAAAAATTAAATCAAGAAATCGGGAAAATAGGTCCGGTGGTTAGGGTTGACAAAAAACCCTTAACGAAAAAAAAAGAATACGGATAAATTAATGTCCGGTTGTTAGGGAGTGGCAAAACCCTTAACAAAAAAAGACCTCGGAAAATTTCCGAGGTCTTAAAACTAATTACAAAATTATTACATCAAAGCGAGCAATAGGGCTACTGCTGACATCAACTTAATCAAAATATTAAGTGATGGTCCTGATGTATCCTTGAATGGATCACCCACTGTGTCGCCAACAACTGCTGCCTTGTGTGCATCAGATCCTTTGCCACCAAGATGACCAGCTTCGATATACTTTTTAGCATTGTCCCATGCACCACCGCCATTTGCCATCATAAGAGCAAGCAGCACACCGGTCACGGTAGCACCAACGAGTAAACCACCAAGAGCATTATTACCCAACGAGTATTTGATAACTACTGGCAACGCAACGGTGATCACACCAGGCAAAATCATTTCGCGCAAGGAAGCTTGAGTACTAATCTCGATGCAACGTTTATAATCTGGCTCAGCAGTGCCTTGCATCAAGCCAGGAATTTCTTTAAATTGACGACGCACTTCCATCACCATTTTCAATGCTGCATCACCAACTGAACGCATAGTCAATGCGGAGATATAAAATGGTAATGTAGAACCAATAAATACACCAACCATGGTGAGAGGATCAAGCATGCTCAAGGTCAAGAGATTTGCTTGTTGAGCATACGCTTGGAATAATGCTAAAGCAGCAAGCAATGCTGAACCGATTGCAAAACCTTTACCCATTGCAGCTGTGGTGTTGCCAAGTGCATCAAGTTTGTCGGTAATATCCCGCACCGGTTTTCCAAATCCAGACATTTCGGCAATACCGCCAGCATTGTCCGCAATTGGACCATACGCATCCACCGTCATGGTGATACCAACGGTTGCGAGCATAGAAACTGCAGCAAGCGAAAGACCAAAAGCTTCACCGCCATATTGATACGAAAGCAAAATAGCAAACGCTAACAACACAACTGGCGCTACGGTTGATTCCATGCCAATTGATAAACCATAAATTAAATTAGTTGCGGCACCCGAACGAGAAGCATTAGCAAGTCTTTCAACCGGCTTGCCACCCGTGTAATATTCGGTGATCAAACCAACCGCAATACCGGATAGACAACCTAAGAAAATAGATATGAATAATCTCATATCCATCTCTAAAGTAACGAGATACAGACCGGAAAGTATAAGGAAAACGATAATGGCAATATAGGTAGCATTACGCAACATGGTGGCTGGAGCAGCGCGCAATACTAAGTTTGCTGCCAATCCACCAAAAGAACCGAGAAGCCCTGCCACGGCAAGAACTAGGGGCAAAGAAATATATAAAAGATCGGAAGGATGACTTGTGGTCGCAAGAATGATAGAAGAAACCATGGCACCAACATATGATTCATAAATGTCTGCGCCCATACCAGCAGTATCACCAACACAATCACCTACGTTGTCAGCGATTACGGCAGGGTTGCGTGGATCATCTTCTGGGATGCCTGCTTCCAACTTGCCCACTAAATCTGCACCAACGTCAGCTGATTTGGTATAAATACCACCGCCAACGCGAGCAAAGAAGGCAACAAGTGATGCACCTAAGCTAAATGCGGTAATTAATATTACAAAATCTGGATGATCAACAAAAAGATAGAAGAGTGTGGCAAGTCCTAAAAGACCAAAGCTTGCTACGGCAAAACCCATAACGCCACCACCTAAGAACGCAACCATAAAGGCACCATGTTCGCCTTTATCTTTAGCAGCGATCGTAGTACGAACGTTGGCATCAGTAGCAGCAATCATGCCAATAAATCCGGTGAGCATAGAAAGCAATGAACCTGCTGCAAAAGAAAAGCCAGCTTCGATACCTAAAATGAGACCAATTACTATGGCAAGGCCAGCCACAAAGAATCCGATGAGTCTATATTCTTCGCGTAGGAACGTCATAGCGCCTTCGCGAATAGCCGCTGCAATCTTGTTGGCTTTTTCATTATCTGACGGCATTGCTTTAATACGCCGCATAAGGGCAAAAACCACAGCGAGACCAAAAAAGGATATCGCAGCAAAGGCAATAAAATAACATAACAAGGTCATAATAGCGGTCACCTCAGAATTTTGGGATTTTTACATTTTGGACAATGAAAATAGCATACTGGAGATAGGCTTTTTGTAAAGGAGTCCCCTGCTAAAATAGCTATAATTCCTTAAGAATTGCTTTCTCACTAAAAGGGTATTTCACCGCCCCAATCTGCTGATATTCATCCGGGCCTTTACCCAATAAAGCTATGATGCTTCCTGACTTGGCATGTTTATAGGCCTGTTGTATTGCCTTTTCACGATCAAGTTCATGCCAAACATGCTCATGCGCATGTTTGGAGATTCCAGAATAAATCTGTTCAATAATAGTTGCAGGATCTTCTGACCGTGGATTGTCTGAGGTCAACACCACAAGGTCAGCATATTCTGCGGCCAGCGCACCCATTAGTGGGCGCTTGGTAGCATCCCGATCGCCACCACAACCAAACACTACTATCAACTGTTCAGTCATGCCGCGCAAGGTAGAAAGTACTGCCTGGAATGATGAGGGATTGTGGGCATAATCAATGATACCCAAGGCTCCATTAGCAAGCTTGTACATTTCCAATCTGCCAGGCACACCAGTAAACGTTTGCAAACTATGTTCGATAGCCGCTGGCTCAATGCCAAGCTCAAGGGCCATGCGCACGCTCGCTAAAAGATTGTAATTATTAAAGTTGCCAATGAGTGCAGGGCAAAAAAATTGATAAAAATTATCTTGAAAGTGTACACAGCAATGCGCTGATTCATTTCTAAATTCTTGTGACCCTTCGACAGGCTCAGGGCGAACGGAATTAAGTAACCGTTCGTGGTGAGCTTGTCGAATCCATTCGAACGGCACATCACCGTTCAAACTAAATTCTTGAAATTGAGGATTTTGTTGCAAAATCTGTCGGCCTTTTTCGTCGTCCTCATTTATCAAACAGATAGAATTTGATGCTATCTGTTTGAATATGATGCACTTGGCATTAAAGTAATCATCAAGAGTTGCATAAAATTCGGCATGTTCTTGGCCAAAATTGGTGAAAATAACACCCGCAAACTGAATGCCTTCAACACGATGCAGCGTCAGTGCCTGTGCAGCCACCTCCATAACCACATACTCAACTTCTTGCTCAACACATAGTTTGAAAAATTGATGCAGGTAATCGGGCTGCGGTGTTGTGAGATTTCCTCTTCGATACGCTTCGCTACTCAGGATGAGCGGTTCGATACCATTGATACTATTTTTTACTGTGCCGAGCAGCGCAGTTTTTTTTCCGGCAGCACGCAGGATATGTTCCAAAATAAAACAGGTTGATGTTTTCCCTTTAGTACCCGTGATGCCGATGATGTTCAATTTTTGTGCCGGATACCCCGCCGCTTGTGCACTTAGCAATGCTAATGCTTTGCGCGCATTATCCACTCGCTCGAGAATAATAGTGCGCGTTTTTATAAGTTCAAGAATTTCGGCAGGTATGATTGCATCAGACTGCACAACTATTTTTTTAGCACCTTGAGCAATCGCTTGCGGAATATACCTGATGCCGTCTTCTTTATAACCTTGCACCGCAACAAATGTTGAACCAGGGCCAACATGAGTGGTATGACTAGTAACGGGAAAAATAGTAGTAGTGTACATCTTAATGACAATAAATTAGAAAATAATATGTTTCACAGTATATCAAAATCTGGATCGATCTTAATTATTTTTTTGCTTCCACTTACATTCAATCAAATAACTTATGGCTTTTTTAACAAATTCACCGAGTTGGCTCGGTATATCTTTACCAAAACTAAACTGGATATTGTCAAAGAAGAAAATATAACGTTATTAAGATTACGTAACAAAAATCAGCAAATTGGCTACATACAATTTGAAAGCGAGTATAATCGTGGATATATAAACTCGTTATATATCAACAAAGAATTTCGAAACCAAGGACATGCTTCCTATTTGTTAAAAAAAGCAATTGCAATGTTGCGCCAAGACCGGTGCAAAGCAATTGGATTGTACGTGCAACCTTTTGAAACAAATGAATATGGCACTCTAAATCTGCGGTTCACTGATGCATCGCTTGCACGATTAAAAAAGCTTTATTATAAGCATGGATTTAAGGAAGATTCAAAACTGAATCTCCAATCAATGTTGCTTAGATAACGTCGTGCATCCTTGGGCAGTAGAATATTTTGAGCAAAAAAAAGAGCCTCAACTTTTTGAGGCTCTTTTTTCTTTTTTGATGTTTCTTTAATTCTTGGCCATAAATGCGGTTGTCTCACGTTTAATTAATGGCAATAACCACACAATACCAAGTAAGTTGATGGTCAACATAACTGCATTAGGAATATCTGCCCAACTCCACAGTACGGTTGGATCAACAAATACTGCTGCAAAAGCTACCAAGCAATATAAAATTGCAAAAACTGATTCATATTTGCGGTTGGTAATGTAGAACCAAAATTCACGGGTCAAGTAGGCGTAGGAAACCAACACGCCCATACCAAATGTCATGGAAAGGAAACTCACAATCCAACCACCATAGACACCAAATACCGTATTAAATGCTTTAACGGTTAATGCGGTACTCGTAGCACCAGAATCCCAAACTCCGGAAGCAATAATACACAGCGCAACCATAAAACAAACTATGGTACTTATGAATGAACTCAGCATCGACATGATACCGCTTTTTTCAGGCTCTTTACTACCAGAGCTGCCATAAAATATTGCTGTGGTACCAAGTCCAGATTCAGTGGCAGCAATAGAACGGATAAGGCCATATTTTAGTGCCTGCTGAACGGTAAATCCAAGTGCACCACCCGCAATCGCCATTGGTGTGAAGGCACTTGTAAAAATAAGTTTCAATGCAGGAATGATATTTTGATAGTGATAACATAGTACAATTATGGTTGCAGTAAAAAATGTCACCACTTTAACAGGTACCAATCTATCTGAAACACGAATAATTCGAGGTGCCCCACCAAAAACGACATACAACAAGAAGGCAAAGCTTACCACCGCAGTTATCCACGGGTTTATACCCCAGGTTGAATTAAGACTAATGCCTATAGTATTAGTTTGCATGCCATTGCCTACTCCAAGACAAAAGAGCAAACCAAAGAATACATAGACACGCACCAACCAAATTCCGGCAGGAACTGAAAGCAGATAGAGCATTGGACCGCCCAAATTTTGCTGAGTAGATTGGCGACCGGCAAAATAGGTGCTTAAAAATACCTCAGCATAGCGCACTGACATCACGATAAAGCCAATGGCAAGTATCCAGAATGCAGCACCCGGTCCTCCAGAAAATACTGCGGTAGCAACGCCGCCCACGCTACCATTGCCAAGACCAGTGCTGAGCGAATTAAGAAATGCCTGAAAAGGCGTCATATCAGCAGCAGCGGAAGTTTTTTTCTCAGGAAACAATGTGTATTTCCAGGCAGCAAGAAAGTATCTAAATTGTACAAAACGACAAGCAACGGTAACTAGTATGCATACGGCGATTACATAGAGCAGTGTAGGCCAATCGAGGGCCCATCCGTTAATTTCTGTAATGAGAATACCAATATCGGCTAACATACATAATCCTTTCAGCCATAAAAAAATTGTTATCGAGAATAAGTGAAGTATGGTTATACTATATAATAAGCATATTGAGAAATTTTTCTTATGATAGGATAAATTTGAAAATTTTAGCACTCGATATCGGCGATCAATGGACTGGTATCGCGCTTTCGGATGCATCACGCACGATCGCCAAACCGTTCACTACCGTAGAAACCGGCAATCTCACCTCGTCTCTTGAACAACTTTTTGCTAAAGAAAAGATCAATGAAGGCATTATTGGTCATCCAAAAACTATGAAGGGGACCATCAGCGAGCAAACTAAGAAAGTGGAAGAAATGGCGGCCCTCCTGCAACAAATTTTTCCTACGCTCACCTGGAAATTATGGGATGAGCGATTGAGCAGCAAACGAGCAGAAGCTGCCAAAAAAAATATTTCCAAAGAAGAAAAACTGCGTTCCCACGCTGTTGCCGCTGCATTTATATTGGATTCTTATCTAGGGTATCTTCACATCCATGAAAATTTAGGCTAGTGTAAATTTTTTGTACGCGTTATTGACAAAAAGACGACCAATACATTAGATTAATTAATAAGTAATGAATAATGAAGCCCAGAGTAAAGAAGCAATTTAGCAAATACCTAAATGTCAGATAAAAAATAAATATGGAACAGTGAATTCCTTGATTCTAAAAAGTTAACTATCCGTTAAAAAAGGAGGGATAGTAGATGAAGTGTAAAAAGTGCAACGGCCTTATGGTCTTGCAATCTTTTTTTGATCATTTCCTCAACTTTGATGGGTGGAAGTGCTTAAATTGTGGTAAGATTATTGTACGCAAAGAAAAAAGCATCGAGTTTGATGCTTTTAGCATTTTTTATCAACAACAAAAAAACAAAAACCGCGGCTAATTATTCATGAGCATATCCCTTGCGCTACAACACACGTATGACGGCATTGAAATAGCTCTTGTGCGTGAAGCGCATTGCCTTATCAAAGTTCGTGAAGACAAAAAACTCGCAAGCAAAAAAATCATTGTTCTTATTGACGAACTGCTTAGGTCTCAACAACTTTCTCTGCCTGACATCACTTTTATTGGTGTAAATCAAGGACCCGGACCGTTTACCACGCTGCGCACCGTGATCGCCTCAGTGAATGGTTTAAGTTTCGCTACAAAAAAACCACTCATAGGCATCGACGGACTTGATGCACTCGTTGATGAACATCGTCAAAAAAATCATCCTGTCACCATTGCCTTACTAAATGCTTTCACACAAGATGCGTATTTTGCTATCGACAATCAACTGAGCAACACGCGAGAAAAAGGATACAAAAATAATGTCGTGCTTGCGCTTGAACTGAAAGAGCGGTTCCCTCATGAACAGCTTTATTTTGTCGGCAATGGCGCACAATTATATGAATCCGAAATTAGAAGAATATTAGGAACGCAAGCAGTTTTTGCACAACCACTTCCTGAACACTGCTCCATTCAACAGATTGGTCACATGAGCTATGCGCGGTGGAAGCAGCAAGAATCTATCGTCAATCATCTGCTCCCGCTGTACTTAAAAACACAAATCTTTGGTAAATGACATATTTTCTGAAGCAACAATTTATATCTCGCTTGCAAGAACTTTTGGGGTGCATTTCCTCTATGATGTCATCCTGAACTTGTTTCAGGATCTAAATTTTCGAAATATGGACCCTGAATCAAGTTCAGGGTGACATCGGAGAGTAGAAACCACATCAAAAAATTTTTATGCGATACGGCTTAGCCGTAGAAGAAATCTAATCATAACAGCGAACGGAGTGCTCCAACTGAGAGGCTCATTGCTTGATACGCACGCAATATCGTTGGGGTCAGTGCACACAAGGTAAAATTATGCTCTTT
>JABDCY010000015.1 GCA_013287855.1 Candidatus Babelota bacterium
GCTCAGGGGGTCATCGATTGGGCCAGGCACTGCAAACACTTCTCTTCCCTGTTCAAGTGCATAGTTAGCAGTGATAAGTGAGCCGCTGTCTGCGGCAGCTTGTACCACAATACAACCTTTGCTCATCCCTGCAATGATGCGATTACGTGCGGGAAAATGTCCCGCCATCGCTTCCATGGTTACCGGGAAACAACTTACTACAGCGCCACCATTATTAACTATGGCTTCAAAAAGTTTTATATTTTTTATGGGATATGGTCGCAACAATCCTGAACCGAGAATAGCAACGGTAAGGCCACCAGACTGCAAGGCAAATTCATGTGCAAAGCTGTCCGCACCAAGCGCACCGCCACTGACTATCAGCCAATCTTGGGCAACTAAATCGGGCACCAACATTTCAATAACTCGCCTGCCATAACCATTTGCCTCGCGTGAGCCAACAATAGCAATCGCTTTTGCGCAAGTGCTCAGAGTACCACGCCAATAAAGCACCGCCGGCGGAGCGTAAATATGTTTGAGAAGTTCCGGATAGGCATCATCAAGAACCGTGGACCACGAAATTGCATTTTTTGCAATGAGTTGCAATTCTCGCTCTAACAACTCACTATCAGCAAGTCCATCGGTGATTTTTTGTGCTTTATCAATCGAGATCTTAAAGATGGTTGATAACTCGTGCGCTGATAGTCGATACAAATCTTGCCAGGAAACATCTGCAGGTTTATGTGCAATTATGATGCCAATGGTGGTTGGACCAACACCTTCAATTAACGAAAGATGCAGTATCGTCAGCTGTGCGGATGAAATCATACGATGAATTCATCCTCGGACATGCCAGGATCCTGTAATACATCAGTTTCATCATCGATAAATGATTCAGGATCAAATGCACCATGCGCATCAAATTCAACCCTGTTATCAGCGCCATCTAATTTTTGTGCCGGCATTATGGCAGAACCTGATCCGCCTTCGCTATCATGCCCACCTTCGACCTCACTTGCTTCAAAAGCAACAATGGTAGCAAGTTTTTGACCTTCATCAAGTTTAATCAGACGCACACCTTTTGCTTGACGACCCATGGTTCTAATTTCTGAAGGTGAAATGCGAATAATTTTTCCCGCTTCATCAATCAGCAGAATATTTGATTGTTCAAAGACGATAGCTAATCCTATCACTTTACCATTGCGTGCATCGGTTGGAATAGTGCGCACACCAACACCACCGCGATGCGCCACCCGGAAGTCAACAACTTGTACCCGCTTACCATACCCATTTTCGGTCGCAAATAAGATTTCACCTTGATCGCCGGAAATTACTTCCATGCCAACTACATAATCATCTTTACGTAATCTGAGGCCGATAACACCGGATGCTTGGCGCCCCATAGAACGCACTTCATCTTCCTTAAAGCGAATCCCTTGTCCTTTACCAGTAGCTAAAATGATAGTATCACTTCCTGTGCTCAATGAGCAGAATACAAGTTCATCTTTTTCACGCAACGTAATGGCACGAATACCTGTCGCACGAATGTTGCCGAAATCCATAGCATCCGTACGTTTGATGATACCATCGCGCGTTACCAACACTAAGAATCTTCCTTCAAGATCTCGCGTGCAAAGAAGTTTCACCACATGTTCGCCTTCAACAAGCGGCAGGAGATTGATGATTGCACGTCCTCGAGCAGTACGTCCAGCTTCCGGAACTTCAAATACCTGCATGCTATAGACACGTCCTAAATTGGTGAAGAACAACAATGTGTCATGATTTTTTGCAACAAACAGATCTTGCATAACATCGTCGGTGCCTTCCAGTGCAGCCATACCCATCTTACCTTTACCGGCACGATGTTGCACCCCATAGACTTCCAGCGGCACGCGTTTGATATAACCTTTTAGGGTTAAAGTCACTACCACATCTTCATCAGGAATTAAATCAGCTTCGCTCAAGACATCAACAGCTTCAGCTATTTGCGTTTTGCGTTTATCACCATACACTTCTTTGATTGCTTGTAACTCTACGATAACTTCTTGCTTGAGAACTTCTTCGTTTTCGAGGATGCGCAGCAAATGGGTAATGGTTTTTTTCAACTCTTCCATTTCGGCATAAATTTTTTCTTGCTCAAGACCGGTAAGACGTTGCAAGCGCATTTCTAAAATTGCTTTGCCTTGAGGTTCAGACAGCAAGAAGCGTTTATTTAATTTGCTAATCGCTTCTTCTGGTGATGGCGATTGTTTGATTAATGCAACCAATTCATCGATATTTTGCAGGGCGATTATAAAACCTGCAAGAATATGTTCGCGCTCCCGCGCTTTGCCCAAATCATATTGTGTACGCTTGTACACCACTTCGCGACGATGAATGATAAAATGTTGTAGCAGTTGTCGCAGCGTAAATACCATCGGTTTATTGTCGAGCAATGCGAGCATCAACAATGATACGGAAGTTTGTAAATTGGTATGTTTGTATAATTGATTGAGAACAACCGTCGGCACTTCGCCACGCTTAATTTCAATAACTAAGCGCATGCCCCGCTTGTCGGATTCATCTTTAAGATTTGAGATGCCTTCAATAATTTTTTCTTTTACCAAGTTCGCGATAGTGATGATCAGTTCAGCTTTATTAACCTGGTATGGCAATTCTTTGACAATGAGATAGGTGCCTTTTTTATTTTCTTCCACATCCACAACGGCACGCAGCATCAACTTACCGCGACCTGTTTTGTAGCCATTTACAATGCCAGCTCGACCACAAATAATGCCACCGGTCGGAAAATCTGGCGCGGGTACTTTTGCAAAAAGTTCATTGTCAGACATATTTTCATCGGCAATAAGCGCCAAGCACGCATCAATGATTTCGCTCAAATTGTGGGGAGGAATGGATGTTGCCATACCAACCGCAATACCAGAAGCGCCATTCACGAGTAAATTTGGCAGCTTACTTGGCAATAAGGTAGGCTCGACGGTGGATTCATCAAAGTTGGGAACAAATGGAACGGTTTCTTTATCAAGATCGGCAAGCAGCTCTTGTGCAATTTTTGCCATGCGCACTTCGGTATAACGCATTGCGGCTGCATTATCGCCATCAACAGAACCCCAGTTACCTTGACCATCAAGAAGAGGATAGCGTTTAGAAAAATCTTGTACTAACCCAACCATCGTATTATAGACTGCTTGATCACCATGTGGATGGTACTTACCAAGCACTTCACCAACTACGCGCACAGATTTGTGATATGGCTTGTTATAATGAAATCCAAGCTGATGCATGGTGTACAAAATTCTACGATGCACTGGCTTAAGTCCATCGCGAACATCGGGCAACGCGCGGCTTACGACAACCGACATTGCATAATCAAGGAAAGATTCTTTAAGCTCTTGCTCTATGAGCACCGGCTTAATGCGTGCTTTGATGCTATCGTTGGGATGATTTGATTCCATAAGGTAGTACCCTTCTTGGATTTTTGTGCCTTACGAAAAAGGCTGCTACATTATCAAAAATTAGTATGCATTTAATGATACTCGCAAGTATGAAATAAGACAAGACTATGGTCCCTCTTGACGGTAGCAATTATTTTTTTTGTACTAACGGATATAGTTTTTCCACGTAACCTAAAAGGATTCTTTTATGAATTTTGCATTACTCACATCTATTAATTATCTAGCGGTTGCAGTTTCCACGATCATTTATTTTTTGTTGGGATCATTATGGTTTTCAACTTTGTTTGGCACAATGTGGGCGCAAGAGCTGGCACAACATAATGTCATTATCAAAGAACCAACAGCAGGTGATATGATGTTTAAAAGTCTGCTTACTCTCATCACCAATTTTGTAACCTGTCTCGCACTTGCTTGCCTCATTTCACTCACCGGCATCTCGGGTATTTTCTCAGGATTCACGTTCGGCCTCTTATCTGCTGTTGGCGTTGCAGCAACTACCCTAGCCACCACGTTTGTGTGGGAAAGCAGGTCAATCAAGCTGTTTCTTCTGGATATCGGTTATCCAATGCTCGGTATTATCGTCTCGTCAGTTATTTTCGCTCTCTGGCAGTAAATTAAGGGTAAAAAACAGTAACTGCAGGTGAATTGGGTGGGGGCCTTTGACAATAATGTCTAAAAGGCAATACTGGTAAGGTATACTCATCTTCAAAATAATGGAGTTATTATGAAGAGAAACAAATGTTATTTTTTAACCATTCATTAAGAAGGCTATATCTATGTTCGAATTTTTATCTTCTATTAATATACTTGCCGTAGCAGTTTCAGCTATCGTGTATTTCATCCTTGGCGCTGTTTGGTACATGCCATCACTTTTTGGCACCATGTGGAAAGCAGAACTTGCACGTCACAATATTTCTTTTAATCCACCAACATCAGCAGAGATGATGCAAAAAACGATTTTATCATTAATTGTGAACGTCATCATGGTTCTGGCTGTAGCCTTTGTGGTACAAGCAACTGCAACAACAGCATTATCTGCAGCATTGGTTCTTGGCATTAAACTTGCAGTTGGTTTTGCAGCAACTACACTCGGCATTACGTACATTTGGCAAAACAAATCATTTAAGCTCTTCTTACTCGATGCTGGCTATCCAATGGTTGGTGTTATTTTATCAACGATTATTCTCGCACTCTGGCACTAATATAATTTAGATACCAAAGCGGGCTCCAAATTGGAGCCCGCTTTTTTTTATGATTTTTAGGTCACTCTCAAAATACCCACACCAATTGCTTTTTGTCCATCGGGATTAATAATGGTAACCGTATAAAAACCGGGAGTAGCGCCCATTGTATTGAGAGTCAGTTGCACCTGGGTAGGATTTATATAAGTAACACTATTTACCGTAATAGGCCTAGGACCAGTTACTTGCGCTGCAATTCGACAACCAAATCCGGTACCTGGATCATAAAAGCCACTACCATTTACTGAGATGCCAGTAACCGTTGTCGTCACTGAAACTTGTCCGGACGATACTGACGTTGCCGATGTAGGGGTTGCTGGAGGAGGTGCTTTAACTTGAACTACTTGGCATCCCCAGATCGTTGACCCTTCATTTCGTGGTGGTTGCATAAGACTATATTGCTGAATTGTCCACATCGTCATATCGTCGCATGGATCAAGACTCGTTAAGTTATAATCGCCCCATCGATCAGAATCCTCATTTCTGTAGGCCGTCATACTATTGGTGAATAACGTTGGCGGACGCAAGGTGCCGGGCGCGTCCGTGCTTGCTCGACACGCAATGGCAGCATTTATAAAAGCATTAGGACCTGCAGCGCTACATCCAAGAACCATGTTGATTTGTCCAGAGCTCATCACGGACGGAAAAATAAATGAATTTTGTGCTCCAGTGCTGTCAAATAAAACGCCACTCTGCAAAATTGTGGGGACGGGTGGTGTAATATCAAGTTGGAACCAACATGATGCAACGCGTGTCGGATTATTGGTGTCAACATTGCCAGTATTATCGCATCCTGAACAACACACCGTCCACAATTGGTTATTACGAATATGCGCGCATAATAAACGTGTGTCGCCACCATCAATCATCGATCCATTTTTTGTAGGAACTCTTATTGGCGGGGTCAACTGTGTAAAACCATTCGTCACAAAAATTGGCGATGAAATCGTTGGTGTCGTGCCAGGATTACTCACACGGTACACCACCAATGCTGATGAAAAACCATTGGTTCCAATAAAATATCCGGTAGTAGCTGTCGGGTCGAAATTAGTAACTCCTTGGGGATTACCAGCGCCATCACCAGAAAAATTGGTTAAATTATCAAAGGTAAAAAAAGGAACAACACCACAAGTGGGTTGTGAGCAAGCAAGCATGGGTGCTTTTGGTATAACCAAAACGCGCGCCCCACCATCAGGAGCTCCGCGTGATTCGGGAAATAAATGGACACCAACATATAGTGCATTAACATCAATGCCAAATGTCGGGTAATCGGCAAAGAAAACTTGAGTTCCGTTTTTCTTGCCGATGGGAAACTTAAAATAGCGCCATTTTGTAAAAAGAGTAATTTTATCACTATCGCTCAACGCGATATATATATTATTAATCTCACCATTATAATCAGCATTTCGATCCTCAGATAACAAAAACCATTTATTTGACAGTCGATCAAAAAGAAGCCGCACATCGAAAAGATCTGCTGCTCCATTTACAATAGGCCCAAAAAAATTGATAAGTGAGGTATTAATAATGTTATCAGCTTTCCCCATCGTTTTATTAAAGCTTCTGATCCAACCGTTTATTATCCCAACATATTGCGTGGTACCTACAGCACCCGCCAAATCAGGTGGATTGCCATTAATCTCATTTGCGTTAAAGGCAAGAAAATTATTGCCCAAAGAACCAAAACTGCGCACTGTATCTGCCGACGACATCAATTCATACGTAAGAGCCTCGGCTTGCAATGTAGTTTCTTGTCTTTCGCCATACCAAAATTCTTCCGCATACATCACGGCATGCGACAGCAAAGTCAATACGACAACGCATATGAGCTGCTTAACTTTAGAAACATAAATATTCATAGCGACCTCTCTTTTTTTATAAATCGCTTGTGTTTTACTGAGAAATGTTTTCAAGGGCACCAATACCAGGACCTGGCGTTACTACCAATGGAACTCCCACATAATTGTCTGCCGCACTTACTCCATTGGCATTTGCAAAATTATGATAAATCGCGTTTGAGGCATTTATATTAGTGAGGCCATTGAGCACATTGCCTGATATCGTATTGTCTCGCACTGGACAGTTGTTAGTAAATGCATCAAGAACAATACCAATGTTACCGTTGTTTTGGATTACATTGTTGAGCACTGCAATGTTGGTACATCCTATTAACTCGATGGCGTTTGAGTTAGTAAATGCCAAATCACAATTTTGTATGGTGCCCCCCACAACAGCACTAAAGGTAATGCCATCATCGAGTGCGTTATGAATGACACAGTTATTAACAACAATGTCAAATGTTGGTCCATATAGGTCTGGATTTAACGACAATATGCCAACCTGCGGATAATTATCAATAACACAATCTTGTACTATGCAATTTTTAACGCCACCAAGCAATACAATACCATCACCACCAGGCAGATCAGTTGTGGGCACATTAAGAGTAATTATAGAATTCTTAATAACCATATGCGTAGTGTTCAAAATCTCGACGCCATTTGCCTCTGCAATACTTGACACGAGTGTGATGGTGCTATTCTCAATAGCAATTGTATTACTGTTATTTACGCTAATGCCGCTTTCTGCAAATTGTAACGTGATTGCCGAATTGAGGATTTGGACGTCATAGCACGCCTTAGTTAAATTAATGCCAATATTTCCATTGCCAAAAATTTGTAAGCCATCTAAGGTGAGTTTGTAACATCCATTCGCATGAATGCCTTCGGTGAATGAACCAGAGACGATGGTGTCTTGAATTACAATACCTCCAACCTGATATATAAGAACATCTGATGCTCCACCATCATTATCGAAAAAGACATCTAACCCAGGAACGAGTGAAATACCAATTGCGCTATTTTGCTCCAGGAAAATAAAGCAATCAGCGATTTTAATAGCCTGTCCTGCTGTTACCGCAATGCCAATCGCTCCTAAGCTTTCTGTCTTAGCCCCAACAACACAGCAATGATCACAATAATTAATAAGTATGTGTTGAGCCTGTTCCGTTGAACCTCGCAAAATAACATCTTGCACAAAACTGTTAGAAAGTTGGTTTAATGCAATTCCTTGCGCGGTGAAATTTGTGATAATACAATTTTGCGCAATACATTCATGCCCAATGGTTGCAGTTGTATTCTCAAGCTCAGATGTCAACGTAAAAGTCTGACCAAATTGAATGCCGGTTACATTATTTTCGCAGGTGCAGTTTTCGACAACAATACCTGAGCAGGTGAACGTCAAAATACCCGTCGTTGTGCCTTCAAGAGACATGTTGTTGATACTGATGTTGTTTGAGGTATCGAGCATAATGCCGACAGCACCATGGCCATTGCCTCCTCGAATAAAGCCGCCATGAACCGACACATCACTCGTCTGCTCCACTAAAATTCCGATAGCATGAGGATCGGTCAATGTAATAGTGTGAAAATGCGCATCAATATCCACACCCCGCGCAAGTACTGTTATGGCATCTGCTGATGATGTCAAGTCTTCGACAATGCAATATCTCCCGGGAGTAACAATTGTATATGGTATATTGCTTTGATGAATTTGTGTCACTGGACCACATGTGGTCGCTAAAATAGTATTGCAACAATTATTGATAGCATTAATAATCGCACAGCAGCAATCAGTCAGTGATGATGCAGAACAGGTTGGGGGTACTACAATATTCTGGCCAACACGTGGCGCACGCATAGGAGATTTCGCGATAGTTGGTATATTTCTGCTTACTCCAGGTCTTTGGCCAAACAGATAATCGAAGCACCAGAGGCTCACGAGCAGACCCAAGAGACTTGCATGCCTATAAGTCATTTTCATTGTTTCTCCTTCGATTAATCTGTAGCTTTTTTAGATAGCTGAACGTATCACTCGAGTATTTTATTTGTCAACGATATGAGAGTGCCTAGGGGCGCCAAATAAGCTTATTTTACAAAGCAAGCATATTACCTTAGAATGGTTTACATACCAACCTTTTTTACCGAATACATATGGATCTCAAAAAAATTAATCTTAAAGATTTTACTGCCGACAAAATTAGAAATTTCTCCGTTATTGCCCATATTGATCATGGCAAGTCGAGTCTTTCTGATAGGCTCCTTGAAGTTACTGGAACGCTTTCTGATCGCGTCAAACACGAGCAATTTCTTGATAAGTTGCAAGTTGAAAAAGAACGCGGGATCACGGTCAAAGCGCAAACCGCCTCGATGTTTTATACCTATAAAGGAGCCACCCATCTTCTCAACTTGATTGATACTCCTGGTCACGTTGATTTTAGCTATGAAGTTTCGCGTTCATTATATGCCTGCCAAGGCGCTCTATTATTGGTCGATGCTGCTCAGGGCGTGCAAGCCCAGACTATGGCAAATTTTTATTTAGCATTTGATCAAGATCTGACCATGATTCCTGTCATTAACAAAATTGACATGGCAAATGCGGATCCCGAAAAAGTTGGCCAACAACTTATTAATCTCTTCGATTTCAAAAAAGAAGAGTTCATTTTAACATCGGCAAAAACTGGCGTAGGCATCACAGAGCTTTTGAATGCGATTGTTGAGCGCATTCCTGCCCCTAAAGGTGATATCAATGCTCCCCTAAAAGCATTGCTTTTTGACTCCTGGTTCGATGAATATCGCGGGGTGATCTGTTTAATAGCAATTCATGATGGCAGCATTGCAAAAGGGGATAATGTGGTGCTTGCTCAATCAGGGCGTGAATATGAGGTTCTTGAAATTGGTCTGATGTACCCCAGCGAAACTCCAATGCAAGGTCTCTACACCGGACAAGTTGGTTATGTAATCACGGGCATGAAGACCGTACAAGAAGCACGCGTTGGCGATACCATTTATCACACCAAACAACCAGTGCAACCGTTGCCCGGTTTTAAACCCGCTAAACCAATGGTCTTTGCCGGCATTTATCCAATCGATAATTCTGAGTTTGATGAGCTGCGCGATGCAGTTGAAAAATTAACACTCAATGACGCCAGCGTTCGTGTTGAAAAAAAATCTTCCGCTGCGCTTGGTCTTGGTTTTAGATGTGGATTCTTAGGCCTTCTACATATGGATGTATTCAAGCAGCGTCTTGAGCAAGAGTATAATATGTCGGTCATTATCACGGTGCCAAGCGTTTTATACAAAGTGAAGATGGCAAATGGCACCTGGGTTGACATCGAAAACCCTTCCGAATTTCCGGAACCAAATATGATAGAAGAGATTGATGAACCAATCATTAATGCTACTATCATCGTGCCCAAACAATATGTGGGTAATTTAATTAAACTATGCGAAGACGCACGTGGCAAGCAACTTGATTTTAATTATCTTGATGAAGAACGTATCATTCTAAAATATCGTCTTCCGCTCAATGAAGTTGCCACCGATTTTTATGATCAACTAAAATCGTTAAGTTCTGGTTATGCAACGTTTGATTATGAAGAAGCTGGCTATGAACCAGCAGATTTAGTTAAGATGGATATCCTCTTGAACGGCAAGGCGGTTGATGCACTTTCCATTATTGTGCATCGCGACAAAGCATATCATGTAGGACGCGAGCTTGTGGAACGACTACGTAAATTAATTCCACGACAATTGTTTGAAATTGCCATCCAAGCAGCCATTGGTTCCAAAGTAATAGCACGAGAATCTATTTCTGCATTGCGCAAAAATGTTACCGCAAAATGTTATGGCGGTGATATCACACGCAAACGCAAACTGCTTGAAAAACAAAAAGAAGGCAAAAAACGAATGAAGCAAGTAGGAAATGTTGAAGTTCCTCAAGAAGCATTTCTAAGCTTATTGAAAAAGGAAGAATAGATAACCCAATTTGATACATTGGGGGATTCAATTAATGTGGAGTCTCTATGACAAACAAATCAAGCGAAAGTACCGAAACTCATATATTTAGTGGCAATATTTTTATTTTTCATGCCTTTGACGTTGGTGATGATATCAATTTAGAATCAATTCGAACTTCAAATGTTGTCATTTCTCAGCCACTGAGCTTGCCAAAATATTTCAAAAACTTTCATATGCCGCTGGCGATCGATTTGCCCCATCCACATTCCAGCAGCCGTTTTTCGACCTGCAAAGTTCACAATTTTGGTGCCATTTCATTTGCATATAAAATTCCGTTCAACGATACGTTGCAAAATGTGCGCGCAACGCTCAATGAGCTGGATGACATCTATCAAGAACAAAGTGTCAATGATGTAAGCGCGGTATTTAAAAAAATAAAAAAATTCATCGCAAAACCAAAATTTTTCCAAACACGCTCATCCTATTTGGTTATTCAAGTGGATCCGCAACCTGACCAACTTGATATCGCGACGCTCAAAAATCAATACGGCGGTGTGATTGCTTCTATGTTGCGCTTTGAAACGGAAACATTATCCGAATACCACAAAGATGAAATTCTAGAAGATGCTATCGGTTATTTCCGTGGTGACTTGATTGTGATCGATACTGAAGCCACCTTCATGTACGACGAAGAATATGAAGAACTGTTGCATCTGTTTGAATTTAGCAACATTCAACAGCTTGAACTGCGCTATTTCGACCGCTTGCTCGATCAACAACTGAATATTATTTATGAAGGCCAACCACACAAATTACCACTTTCTGCTTATTTACCATTCATTGGTTCGAGTGGCGGCTCCATGGCCGACCTTGGTAAACTGCGCGTAGATATTTCGGTGATTGTTGAGCGGCTTGAAGATAGCATTAAGCTCGTTGGGGAAGCCTATTTTTCTGAGATGTACAATTTGCTCGTTGATAAACTTGATCTAAAAAACTGGCAGGAGTCGATCGCCCGTAAACTTAACATTATCCAGGATGTGCGCTCGGTCTATCAAAATCAAATTGATGCCATTCGTGAAGACCTTTTGTCAGTACTTATTATTATTCTTATCTTCATCGAATTGGTGATAGGACTCTTGAACTATATGAGAGTAGGCCATTAGCCGCAGCAACTCTATCCATTAAACCATGCAGTAACCTGGTCCATCCAATTCATTTCTTGCGGAGGTTGTTGCGAACTTGAACCTTCCCCCCTTTTTTGCTGCTGTTGTTGTGGTTGGGAACTCGAACCCTGTCCACTCTTTTGCTGCTGCTTTTCTTGTGCACGCTGCTGAATTGCCCTCGTTGTTACTAGTTCTCTAATTTTTTGCTCAGCCTCATCTTCCCTTTCTTCTTTCTTAAATATCTGCTGCTTAGAAGAACCACTTTGAATTTTTTGTTTCAACATATCTAATGAAGTTTTGAAATCAGGGTAATCTGGAAACTGAAATTTTCTACCGGCACGAAAATCTGGATAAATCAGCACATGCACTTCTAGGCCTCCTTGTGTGATGATATCTGCAACTTCATCAGATTGTAGAATATCGCCAATCCAAGAAAGTTTATTTTCGAATGAGCCAGCACCAAGCAATGTTAAAATTACCTTTTGTTTTCTCAAGGTGATTGCAGAATATAAGGTATTGAGATACATCGCCTTTAAAATTATTTTCGCGGATTCGGTATATACCTTGTCATTGGTATGGCCCCGCAGATTTAATGCAGAATTAAGGATTACATTTACATGCTGATCTCCCAAAACACCAATTTCATTAGTAGCTTGTTGAACGCGCAAAAGTGAGTTGAATAAATTTATAGGATTTCTTTTGGGATCAATTATCATATTAGTATGTACGTAATTCACTCGTTGTTGCTCATCTTTATTTAATTGCTGATCCAAAAAATACGATGGATAATAACCACTGGTGACCATTACGTTTTTATGCAGAATCGCCTTGATAGTTGGTATATCGTTATCGTCTAATGCTGAAAATATATTCACTATTTTATTACCCTGTAACTGGATTTTTTTCACGTCTTCAAACATGTGATAACGTTGATCATAATATTTTAGCCAAATAGCAAGTCCCGCTGCTAATGCAATCTCTTCACCTTGCGTCGGCGCCCATTGCATTTCGCTGACTAAGGCTACCGGATCGCTAATCCCACCTTCAAGACCATCTGGCGTAGATGCTGACATAATCACAGCATCATTAAAATAAGGGTGCGCTAGCAAATAACGAACATCCGTTTCTTTGCGCGCTTGTTCTTGATCACCGGTTCTCTCAAAAATTTCATATCCATCGTGAATCACAAGTGTTGGAACTCCTAATGCGCCTTTGAATTTTACAGCTTGTTCGGCTGTATTTCGCAACTGGGCAAGTGAACGTGGTAATAAAATATGACCTTGGGGGTTAATATACTGACGAAATCGAAAATCTTTATGATTTAATGGGAAAGAAGTTTCCATCTGTTTGATGCTTGGCATTGATACGTTTGTACGGTTCTTCCGCGCTAAGAAAAGTTGTTGGGCATCGGAGCCAAAAAACTCTCGCATATATTGTTCGGTCACACCCATGAGCATATGAAATGCCAATGGTCTAAAGAGACGGTTGTTCTGCATATCCTCTTGAGCCCATTGGAAAAATTGGTCAACTACGTCTGAAGGATGTTGAAATTTTTGTTTAGTAGCATCCCATGATCCACCTTTATGCTTTCCTGTCTGGATTATCCAATTTGTACCATCGAAACGTACAAAATCTTGATCTGGCTGATTGCGAACCGCAATATCTTTAATGGTACGATTTTGGATATTTTTGGTGAAATATAGATAATCATCATAAAGACCTTGGTACTGATTACCTAGATACTGTTTTGCATACCCTTTCCAATCTGATTGCCAGCAAAATAGCCCTTTGGGCAATACATAATCAAAATTGGCAGGATGAATATAATGTATCCAACCGTTACCATCCTGCAAGGCAAATACACGGTCAAACGAGATTTTACCGTGCTGCGGAACATCCAGCCAACCTATCCTACCGGATAATGTGTTTCCATTCCATGTTAAGGGATCCCCATTTGCAGGGTTAATTATGGGATTAAAAGGAATAAAACTATAAATTGAACTGCTCATCAATATCAAAACTAGGCAAATTTTACTCACAAAATGAGATTTCATACTTTCTCCTGAATATTTAGTGTAATTTTCAAATTTAAGATTACTTCTTTCACTTATCCAGCTTATAATAATTTCAATCTGAAAATCAATGATTTTGTAGGTAAAAAAAACCCTCGATCACGGTATGATCGGGGGTTAATCTTTTCAGTGTTATTTTGAAAAATAAAACTAACATCTTCAAATTAAGGCGTTGGTTCTATGGGTCTTACACATTTAGATACTTTCCATATAATTGCAGTGCCATCCCCACCTCCTGTAGCAACCTTGTCACCTTTAGGATTCCATGCTACTGCTATTATATAGTGTCCGAACTCCTTCTCGCTTTCCCCAGTATCTGTATTCCATATTTGAGCACCAACGTAAGTTCCTGTGAGAACTGACTACCATCTTGGCTGCATGCAACTGCATTTACAGAATTCCCATTATTATTAATACTCAGCACTTCTTCCCCATTAGCTGCTTTCCATATTTTTATTCCGCCAGCTAGTGTTCCGGTAACAATCCTATTTTGACACCATGCTACACGCCACAAATCATCGTCTTCTAATCTTAGGAGCTCTTCTCCCGTTCCAGCATCCCATACCCGCGCTGTGTTATCTAGGGATCCTGTGAGAATCAATGAACCATCATCGTTTACTGCAATGTCATTAACTGGCTCAGTATGCCCAATTAAACGCATCTCTTCTTGGCCATTTGTATCCCATATTCTTACAATGCCATCGCCACCCCCCGTAACAATTCGACCATCAGGTAAGCAGGCAACGGCACGCACAGACATTGGATGATGTAATTGATGAATTACTTGGCCAGGTGGGCCCCATATCCGTGCAATACGCTCGTCAAAAGAACTTGTAACAATTCTGTCATTACGACACCAAGCAACTGACGTTATAGGACCAGTATGACCAGTTAACTGTCCTAATTGTTTTCCAGTTTCTACATCCCATATTATTGCAGTAGTATCCGACGATCCTGTAACAATCATAGTGCCATCAGGCCTCCATGCTATCGCGCTGATAAACTCGGTATGGCCAATCAATGTTTTGAGCTGCGAGACATTCATCCCTTGCAAGGGTAGTGTCATCACTAAAAATATGATGCTTCCTAGTAATTTTTTCATTACATCTTCCTTTTTACGAAGTACCTTCTGGCACATCTTCCTGAAGCCATACATAGCTTTACTTTAAATAATACCAGAAATTATATTCAAGTTGCAATACAACAAAAACCCCCGCCGATTTTGATTTAAATCGGCGGGGGTTTACAGGCTTTTTTTAAGCCAAAATTATTGAGCTACGCTCACTTTTGCAGGTCTCAATACTTCACCTTTAAACAGATAACCTTTTTCCAAAACTGCCACAATTTCCCCTGGTTTGTGTTCATGAGACTCTACCCGCATCAACGCCTCGTGCAACTGAGGATCAAAGGTAGCTACGTGCTTTATTTCTTCAACGCCTTGAGCGGTCAAAAATTTGTGAAATTCCTTGCCAATGAGCTCAAATCCGATAAGCAGTTGTTGTAAATCTGGGGTTTTGGATTGGCTGGCAAGAGCTCTATCAACATTATCGACGATAGGTAACAGATCTTTTAGCAAGGCCGCTTGTCCAAATCGTAGCCAAGTTACTTTTTCGCGCTCAATACGACGAGTAAAATTGTCAAAATCTGCCTGCGCTCGTAAGAATTTGTTCTTCCATTCCTCAACCGCCAATTTGCATTGATCCAATTCGCTTGAGCCAGTGTTTTGAGATTCAGGTTTTGTTTCTTCCATAAAAATATCCTTATAATTCAATTCGATTTCAATCATATATAGAGCAATTATAGCATTTTCTTCCCTTTTTTTCCCATTTTTTCTATACCTAGTAACTACTCTTACCTGAATACATAAAAAGGAAATAGCTATGAATTATGCTGCCGTGCGTAAATCTATTAGTGTCATGACCCTCGTGCTCTGTTCTACCGTAAGTTTTGCCTTTGATAATGCTCATTTCTATAGAGCCACCTATCTGGGGCCAGAACCACGTCTTGAATACCCCTGGCTTGCAACCTACGAAGTATCTCTGGGGGGCGGTTGGACAAGCTGTAGTTTGGACTGCAGCAGCTGCGGAACAAGGGTTCCCCTGCTTGATCTCTATGGTACCTACAATATGCAATTTCTTGGCAAGGGAGTGCCCAACAAAGATATGAGCAATCTGCAAGATCTCACCCTCCTGCTGTTAGAAAGTTTACCAAGTCGCAGCACTTTTGGACAAATGTCGGTTTCTGGTTTTTTTAGTATGACTGAAGCTACTCTCATGCTTGCCCAGAATTTAAATTATGGTTTCTTTCTACAATTTTATGCACCGCTACGCTCCCTGAGCGTAAAAAATATTCGCTTCATCGATCTTTCTCCAAACGATAATATTTTCCCGAATATCAACACGCCGCAATGGCAAACATTTTTAAACCAATTTGATGCCATTATGGCTCGCTATAACATCTCAACCGGTCCTACCAAGTCCACGGGCATTGGGGATATCAGCTTATTAGTCGGATGGACCATCAACTATGAAGGCACCTGCTGGTTTGATTATATTGATGCCACGCTAAAAACAGGGGTCCTCTTGCCCACAGGAAAAGTAAAGAACCCAAACCAAGCCTTCAGCATTTCTCTGGGGTACGATGGATTTTTGGGGCTTCCAATTTCCGCCGCTGCTTCAGTTGGGCTCTATGAATGGCTGACCATGGGAGGATATTTTGAAGGAATTTTCTTTGGCAGCAGACTTGATTGCGCGCGTTTTAAAACCGCTTTTGAACAATCTGGTCTTATCGAGCTTGCTTCTGGCACAGCAAATTTAAAAGGAGGTACCGTCTGGCTTACGGGTGGTTATCTTAAGGCTGATCATTTTTGTCACGGACTTTCACTCCTCATCGGTTACTCCTATGCACAGCGAAATAGATCCTTTGCCAACCCAAGCGATACCGTTTGTTTTAATCCTCTGATAGTAAACAGCGATGCAGCACTTGCAGGATGGAACCGCAGCACGCTGAATCTTCTGGCAGAATTTGATTTGACTCAAGAATGTAGCAATTGGGGAGTTCGCCTTGGGCTCTTCTATAATCAGGCATTGGGCGGAAGACGCGTGTTCAAAACTTCATTTGGCGGAGCATATTCAGGACTCGATATCGCATTTCAGTATTGAAGATTGATCTATAGTCGTTCGTTATGGTTCGACTATGCTCACCACGAACGGGAAATAAAAATATGACACTTACCCAGATATAACAAATTATTAATAGTAAAAAATTAAGGGAGAGTAGATGTTTGAACTTAACGCTCTTCGACTATGTTCAAGGCAAACGGAATCTTTTAATCCGTTCGTGGTGAGCCTAGTCGAACCACAAGTCAAAATAATAAAATATTTATTATTAATCTCTATTTTGCAACTTCCACAACATACACGTGCCACCATGATTGCCAAAGGCAATAGCTCTAACCCACTCATAACTTTTACTGCACCAGTGATAGCAAAGGCATTTGATCGGTTTAATCAGAATTTTTATGTTGGTCTTAAACCAACTACGGGTGGTATTTCGGGTGGATTTGCCATTTCATTTTTTGGCATTGCGAGCGGAGTTCTTGCACCAATCGCTACTGCAATTGCACCTACCGGTGTTAATAGTGTCAATTTTTTAACGCTTATCACTGCAGAAGGCGAACCTTTTCCCGATGTTGCCTTTGTTCCTAGCGCACTACCAAAGCGCACGAACGTGCTCACATTTAATGGCACCTATATTCAACTTCCTGCCGATTTACTCGACGCAGGAGGAGCGTCTGGCGTAAATGGCAATGTTATAAATAACATTGTAACGATTGCGGCGAGTGATGCACAAATTTTCTCCGCCGTTGCGCCAAGTGGCGGAAGTTTTGGGCAACCAAATGGCGGTATTGCCGTGGTTGCTTTTGGCCCCACCGGCTTAACTATATTTCAGACAGCAGCACAACCTGGCGATACCGCTGTTAAAGCTGCAAGACTTGATCCCTCAACCCCTAACATACTTATTGGCACCACACAACCAACATTCAATCCCCTCAATAAAGCAGCGTTATTTTGGGATAGTATTTTGCAAAGGTTGTACATTGGTCTGCCATTGACTTCGGGAGTTGCCTTGCCAACTGACGGCGTAATTTCTCTCATCGTTGCCAATGTTACCAGCAATGGCGTTCTCAACTATGTAAATGCGGCCCCTGCTGCAGCATTCGATGCTATTCATAACAACATTGTAGGCGCTGTTAACAATGGAACTACAGTTAATGTATCGCTCTTTAATGTGCGCACTATGCATTGCAGCACAGGCCCCTTCTATCTCATTGTGAATGGCGGCGTGGGAGCTCCGAATAACACGCTGTTTGCATTACCGCTTGTTAATGTTGGTGATCCAACCAACCCAACCCAAGGCGTTTTGGCAAACAAAACCATGTTTGATTCTGCAACTAAACAATTTGTGGTACCGGCTGTGGTGAACGCTGACCTTCCTTTAGCGAGTGATCCTTTTGCGGTAGTTGGTGCCGGCCCTTTGCCCATCCAAGTGCCGACTGCCATTTCAGATCTTGTAGTTGTAGGTGATACCGTCTATGTGTCATTTAGCAACGTACAAGATAACGCAGATGAAACCGGCATTTTATATTCTGAGGCGCTGTTTGACCAAAATGGTGTTATCAGCGGATGGACACCATGGAGCAAACGTGCTTTTCCTTATTTAGGACTTTCTGCGGTACAATCAACCGCTGACCTCGGTCGCATTAAATTCTTTGATGTTGATGCATTAAACGGAAAAATCTGGGCAATTGATGGCAGTACCACGTCAAGTGCTTCTGCTACTATAGCAACCACCAGCTGGGATTTTGGCGCAGGCGCAGGCTTGATTCCAACACCAGCATTACCCGTACTCATTCAAGCACAGCAACCTACCAATCTTCCGGCAATACTCAATCAAACATTTCCTGATGGATGTTTTAGTGTACTCGATCTTTCTAGCGCAACGCGTGATTTAGCAGCAGAACTACCTCCCGCTCCACGCTATGCATTATTTGGTGGCAATAATAAAGTTGCATTTGCACTGATATCAACTTCGCTCGCAGTTAATGGTGCCCAACAAGTTAATACTATTTTCAATGTACCCCAATTCTTTGCGGTATCTCCACTGCCATTTGCTGGTAGCATTACATCACTTGCCTATTCGCAACAAACTGCACCTGGCGTCAATTATTTCTTTGCAGGCTCACAGCAAGGACTGTTCGTATTTGCCTCAAACCCAGGTGGCAACGGATTCCTTACTTCAAGTCTCGGTTTTGTAAATCTAACACCGTTTGCTACGGGAGTATGGACGCAAGCACCAAATATTGTTGGATCGGTTGTGGCCATGCAAGCATCGGGAAATACTACCAATGGTTGTTTGTATGTTGTTACAACGCAAACAAGTGCGTTGAGCGGATTTAAAAGTCGTGTTTATAGCATCCCTTATCAAGCAACCGTAACTGCAATGTTTGCTCCTAGTAATATACGCCTCATCGCAGAATCGGGCATCGCTGCGCCAGGCTCTGATTTAAGCTCGACCATCGCATTTTTTGGCATTCAAACGGTGGGCAATGGCACGGTCGAACAACTCGTCTTAGCAACAACTCGTGGAGTGTTTGGCTCTAATTCAAATCAAATAGGCATGAACGGTATCCTAGATGCTACTAATCAAACGCAAGCGGCATGGCAATTGCTGCCAGGCAATCTTACCGTTTATTCTGGCGTTTTTGGGCCCTCAACACCGGTAAAACCAACCACATGGCCAGTTACTTTTGCCCAAGCAAATAGTTGTGCAACGCTCGAAAATAGTATAATTAGACAGCTATCTTCATTGCCAACACAAGGTACAACACCTGCATACGGCTTTGATCCATTTAATTTTAACAACAGTCTGACGAGCGCTAATTTTGCCACATTGAGTGAAATCACCTTTTTTTGGAGCGATGGTGCACGTAGATTTTTTGTGATCAAACGCAGTCAAGATAGATGTGGTAATACCAAATTGTCGGTAATTCCCTACAATGGACTTGAATGGGGATTAACCGCAGCAACTCATACCACTGATCTCATATTGACCGACCCTGCATTAGCAGATGTATTTAATTTTTATTGGGTTGAGCAGATAGGCATGAGTGGTATTTTGCTCGCCGGAACCAATTCGGGTGTTGTTGCATTAGAATAGTGCAAGACGTTTTTCAAGAGTATCCTTCATGGTAGCAAAGAGATGGCCAAGAATTTCTTTGCATTCACTAGATAGTGCTCGTTTTAAAAAAGCCGATTCTCGCTCAATGCCTTCAAGGACATGTAACAAATATTCAAGATCCTCATAAGAAATATACGTTTGCTTTGCGAGCATGGAGGCTACGGCTTGCTCAATAAAAAGTAATTTTCCGGCTAACAATTCAACCGGTTCTTTGAAATCAACATCGGGTGAACTATCGAGGGAACTCCAGACATCTAAATCACCACACAAACTCATACAGGCATCAAGAACTTGTTTATAGGGAGACGCTAAAAACACATTATCAAAGGATAATGTTTGTACCGTTGTCTCATCTTGCTCTGAAGCTTTAGAAAAAAAACTACTGAGAACCATGATAATTTTAAGAAATTTTAGTGTGCTCGACTGCATTATGTTCATCTTTTTCTCCCCCGTTTTGTAGAGAATGCTCATGTCATTGCTAGTATCGCACAAATAAATTCAATCTGTCAATTTGTGTAACTAAAAATTGAAACTAATGTGGCAGTTTCAGGATGTTATGCTATAAAAAAATAGGTGCTTCTATGGAAGCACCTATAAAATTTCAGAAAAATGAGTAATTAGAAAGGCAATTCATCTTGGAAAGGCGGTTCATCTTTGAAGGAGCCAGCAGGGGCTGCAGCTGATTCAGCAGATTCAGTTTTTTTAGCCTTTTTCTTTGCCTCAGTGCGCGTTTTGATTTGATCAATCTGCTCAAGTAAATCTTTTTCGAGTTGTGTTGCAGGTTCAGGTTGTGCCATAGTAGCTCCAACGACCGCATCTTCACCCGCTTCAGCTGTCGCACCAGCGGAACCTAGAAATACTACACGATCAGCAACCACGGAATGCTTACTGCGTGTTTGGCCTGCGGCGTCTTGCCACGTGTCATATTTAAGGCGGCCTTCTATTAATACTGGACGACCTTTTTGTAAATATTGTTTGCAGCTATCAGCTTGCGGTCCCCACACGTCGATATCGATGAAACACACTTCTTGCACCATGGAACCAGTTTGCTTATTGCGATATTGGCGATTGCTTGCAATCCCCAAACGACATACCGATTGTCCTGATGGAAGTTGGCGTTGTTCCGGATCACGCGTTAAATTTCCAATAATAATTACACGATTAAAATCTGCCATAATAAACCTTTCTAAAATAGCATCAATATTAATGTAGTGTAGCAGAAAACTTTTTTATCCCAAGCAGTAAGTATAGTAAGGCCCGCTAAGTAGTGCACATCTCCCGAGTTTATACCCCAACCGCTCGCCCTGAGTGCCGAGCCTTCGGCTAAGCTCAGGACTAAAGGCCCAGCCTGCCCGCCGAAGCTTGCCAAGCCGGAAGGCCTGGATAAGCGAAGGCTGGGCGAGGTGTATCGAAGGGTTTTTTATCGGACTAATGGTTCGATACAATTTGCTACGCTAAAGCTTCGCAAATCACTCACCACGAGCGGAATAATAAGTATTTTATACCAAGTAATTAGGTACATGAAAATCGGGACTCAGATGGCAGTCCCGATTCAACAATACGAGAAAAGTATGTTATTTCTTATTTGTGTTCAAAAATGCATGCGTACGATACATGCGATCGATTACGGCAACTTTCTGTCTACTAGAAAGCTGACTTGTTAAATCGCGCACATCTTTCATAACTTCATCAATGAGACGTACTTCCACGAGTGAGAACACTTGGTTGACCAGTTTGTTCGCATAGTAGGTATACAAGCCTTCATCAACCTCTGACATGTGCTGAGACTGATTTTCCGTATATTTATTTAATATGCGATGCAGATCAGCAAGGGTTGTACGTATTGGCTGGAAATCTTTTCCACGTGGTTTCATGAAATTGATGCCCTTTTTTAGTAGCCAAGCACTAACAACCGCTGAGCCAGCTGGAACAACGCATTGTAGCAATGTTATAGTTAAACGATTATTATCAAAGGCTTTATCTGCCTTATTTGCTAAATTATCTATCTTCTTAATTCCATCAACATGCATTTCAGCTAAATCAGAAACAGTTTTGAGGAAAGGCGCCAAAGTTCCTTGAGCACTGGCCAATGTTAATGGTATAAATGAAGTGAACCATCCTTTGTATGTATTAGCACTTTCTGTCAATTTATCATCCAAGGGTGAAACCCCAGTTCTTATACTTAAATCGGCAATAGCCTCTACATCTTTGTTTCCTGTTGCATCCCAATATGGTTGACATTTCTTTAAGGACTGAATATATGAATTACGGAAGGCAGCTGCTCGACTGGATGTTTCCCGAATAACATCATTCCCTAATTCAGTCACATCTTTAGCTCTAGTACCGATTTGTTCTTTAGGTTCAGGAAAAACCATCCGAGATAAATCTTTCACTGGAGCAACAAAATGATCATTCCAATTTGTCCTAGCTCCCTCTTGTGCCCGATTTATTAATTCTGCAATTTTATCACGCTGCGCATAGGCATAAAGACCAAGACCTGCTAAACCAAGACCCGCGGCAGTGTAACGTACCCAATAACGTTTAAAATGGGATGGCGCTTCGACAGGTTTTAAAGAATTCAAGGCTGCTTTTTTGTACAATTCAACCCATTTAGCATCTTTTACATATTCTGCTTCTTTTGTGGTTGTAGTTTCAATTTTGGCACGCTGCATAATTTGAGACATTTTTCCTAACATTGCAGCATAATGCTCTTGATGTCGTTGCAAGGTTGCAATATTTTGGGCAATTTCTTCTTCTGCCAGTCGAATACCCTTTACCCAATATTGAGGGCCTTTATTTATGAGGTAACGATATGGTGAATCTTTTTGATCTTGCCAATACAACAAGGCGTCATCAATTACGCCAAGTATCTCGAAAAATGTCTTTTTAAGACGTTTTGCTTGCTGTACATGAGAAAACATTTGATCAGAAGAGCTTGCAGCCTCGGCCGAACCTTCAGCTCTGATAATTTCTTCGAAAGAGTTTATAAAGCGTTGCGGGTCATAGGTGGGGGTAACCGGAACAGCAAAAGCTGCAACTTCCCCAAGCATGAACCCAGCAAGAATTAATATTCGTGATAATTTAACCATTATGGCCTCCATATTCATATTTCTTACGATATGATAATTTTACCATAAAAATCCTCTAATGCAAAAAGGCAGGCAAAAACAGATATAAATCTTTCTAATTGAAAATTTGAAGGAGGAGGACAGATCAGTATTAGGGAGTTTTACCCTATAAGACGCTTTTCAAGCGTTTTGATATGGGTAATTCGTTGGTTGATTTTTGAGATTGAAGCTTCTATTTCTCGGTCAAGGGCAGCTAATTCGGCTTGGAATTCCTGCAATTGCTCCTTGGAAGCTTTAGCAAAAAATGAGTTCTTTTCACCTTCCAGCAAATCGGTACCCAAGTGGAACATCAGGCTATGCGCTTCTGAGATGGATGAGAGAACCCCAGGAATCCGCTCAAAAACTGCCGTGCAAATAGTGGCACATGATTCCTTGAGCGTAGTGCTCGAAGGTCCTTTTTTTTTAGATTTCAGCACAAAATTTTCTGCTGATAGTGTATTTCCCAGCATTATCACTATAAACCCAAGAACAAGTTTATTCATATTGCGGGCCCCACAAATAATATTGCAAGCCAATATAGGCATAATAAAACAACGAAGAAATCATCAAAATACTCACACAAAAGAGCAACCAATATTCGATCAGATTGGGTAATAGTGAAAATAATTCGGAGTATAACACCCACGAAATGAGAATTGTTTGCCCCACCATGGCTGCTTTGCCTAACACCGTGGCCTGTATTTTTACCGATTCATGGAAACGGTACACAAAACTACCGGCACCAATAATTTGGAGCACCTCTTTTATCAAAGCCAGCACAAAAAACCAGGAAGGAATACGCTGAATATACGCAAGTGCGGAAAAACTACCAATCGTGCAAAGCTTGTCAGCAAGCGGATCTAATAACGCACCAAGCAGTGTTTGTTCATTAAAGAGGCGGGCCAAAAAACCATCAAGAACATCTGTTATTGCTGCAATTGCTAACAAAACCATAGAGGAGATCCACCATTGCGCCACAATGGTAGCTATTAAAACTGGGATTAGCGCCATGCGGCCAATGGTCAAGGCAGTAGAAAACGTTAAACGTTTTTCATGATCTGGCAGTTGTTGCACCCATGCAATCAGATTTGTTTTAAGCTTCATGAAATCCTTTACCCCATCTCATAAATTCGATGGAACCCCAATTAAATATTCTCATCTTGCTTGATGATGCCGCCGCCTAAACAAATTTCTCCGTGATAAAACACCGCAAACTGCCCTGGCGCAATACCTTGGTCATTGTGTGGCAACCTAACCCGAAGCATATCTTCATTATCATTACCCTTATCGGCCTGCAAAGCACAAGGATATGCATGTGCGCCATGTCGAATTTTTACCGAAATATCGTTGGTTGCGGGCATAATTCCTGAAAACCAATGTACTGATTCAACGTCAAATGAATCGCGCAATTTGTCAGGCGCGTGATACATGCGAGAAATAATGACACAATTTGTGTGCACATCTTTCTTCACCACATACCAAGGACCGCCAGCAAGACCAAGTCCTTGCCGTTGACCTATCGTATAGTACCAGAAACCATTATGAGTACCAACCTTTTTACCAGTTTCAAACTCGACTAGATCACCTGAGTTAGTGCCCAAATGGTGCCGCAGAAAATCACTAAATTTAAATTTCCCTAAGAAACAGATGCCTTGACTGTCTTTACGATCTTTATTTGGCAAATCAAATGTATGTGCAAGCTCACGAACTTGCTTTTTAGTAAGATGTCCAATGGGGAACATGCTACGTGCAAGTTGTTGTTGATTGAGATAGGACAGAAAATAGGTCTGGTCTTTGATGGCATCCGGTGCTTTTTTAAGGTAATGGACCCCATCACGTTCAAGTACTTGCGCATAATGACCCGTGGCAACTTTTTCATAGTTGGGATCAAGACGTTCTAAGAAGAAGCCAAATTTTACCTTTTGATTACAGAAAATATCGGGGTTTGGCGTACGACCAGCTTTGACTTCAGCAATGGTGTAGGCAACTATGTGATCCCAGTATTCTTGCTGCAGCGACATGACTTCAAGTGACACATCAAGCTGAGCACACACCGTGCGAACATAACTTAAGTCATCTTCCCACGGGCATTGCCCAAGCGAAGAAAGTTCATCTTCAAGCCATATTTTCAGGTAAAAGGCAGTCACATCATGGCCTTGGCTTTTGAGTAAAGCTAAGGCTACAGAACTGTCAACACCACCAGATACTAAAACTGCTATTTTCATCTAATTATCTAAAAACCTAAAATTCGTTGAAAATCGTTATTTAATAACTTTAAATATGAATGGATTGTAAAGCAAGCACCGAAACCCCCCACAGCTTGATAGAATTGGATAATTTTTACGGCAAAATTAAAAGCCTTCAATCATAGCAGCAACCTGGCTATACTAAAAAGAACCTATTCCTATAAAAATAAAGGTAAGAAATATGAAAATAACAAGCTACATAGAAAAAGATATCGAGTCAGGATTATATGTTGCAATTGTCCCTTCAATACCGGGAGCTCATACACAAGCCGAAACCATGGACGAGCTTTTAAAAAATTTAAAAGAAGTTGTAGAATTATGCCTCGAAGAGCTAAATCCCGAAGAAAGAAAATCTTTACCCGAATTTATTGGAGTCCAACAACTTGAGGTAAAAATTTGACAAGGCTACGTATATTAACAGCTCATGAGATCGAAAAGATTCTTTTTATACTTGGATTTGAAAAAATACGTCAAAAAGGTAGTCATGTTTTTTATAAACATACTGATGGTCGAGCAACAACAGTTCCACATCACATAGGGTAGATCTATAGCTCGGGGACTAATGCGAGCGATCTTGAGAGATATTAGACTGTCACCTGATGAATTCAATAATATTTTAAATTAAGTGCACACTCATGAATCTATTAGAAAAAATCCAACACTCCTATCATACCTATTTATCCGCAACATTTGGCTTAAAGCCCGAAAATCTCACAGTGCATCAACTAGTAATCAATGTTGATGAAAACAAGCAACAATTTGGCGATCTGAATAACACCAGCGCCATGGTGATTGCAAAACAGCAGAAAAAAAATCCTCGCGAAGTTGCTCAACAAATTGTCACTGAATTCAAAAATGAGCACATTGCCTCAATAGAAATCGCGGGTCCAGGTTTTCTCAACTTCACATTACAACCGCATTCTTTTCAAACACTTGCCCAAGAACTTTTCACCGCACGTGATAATTTCTTTAAACTTTCATCACATGAGCACAAAAAATCATACAACCTTGAGTTTGTAAGCGCCAACCCTACAGGTCCCTTGCATCTTGGCCATGGCCGTGGTGGCATCATAGGTGATGCGCTCGGTACCATCTTGCGTTTCTTGGGACATGCGGTCATCAAAGAATTTTATATCAATGATGCCGGCGCACAGATGCAAAAACTGGCAAATTCGTTCAAAATTCGTTGTCTGCAGGTACTTGGTCACGATGTACAACTTCCAGAAGAAGCATATCACGGTGAATATTTAGTTGAGCTTGCGCATAAAGCAATTCGGGCCTATGGCAGTGAGCTCTTGCAAAAAGACCTTCATTTTTTTGAAGAATATGCCAAAGAGCACATGCTTGCAGATATCAAACAAACACTCAAAGATTATGGCATAGCATTTGATACTTGGTTTTCTGAAAAAGCGCTGCATATCAGCGGCGCTATTGATAAGGCTCTGGCAGTACTCGATAAACGCGGTTACCTTTATACCCAAGAAGGTGCAACATGGTTTAAATCAACCGATTTTGGCGATGACAAAGACCGCGTCGTGCGTAAGGCAACTGGAGAACTGACCTATGTTTCAGCAGACATCGCATATCTCTATAACAAAATTGAGCGCGGTGCAGATCATTTGATTATGATTCTCGGCCATGATCACCATAGTTATGAAATTCGCTTGCAGAGTGTGCGACAAGCACTGGGCGTTAAAGAGCCACTAGATATTATCCTCTATCAACTCGTTAAAATGAAAGCCGGCGGCGAAATGGTCCGCATGTCCAAACGAGCCGGCAATATTGTCACCCTCAAAGATGTTATTGAAACCGTGGGCACCGATGTTGCTCGCTTCTTTTATTTAAATCGCAAAGCGGATGCACAACTTGAATTTGACCTCGATCTCGCACTCAAAACGACAGAAGAAAATCCGGTATATTATATACAATATGCCTACGTGCGCATAAACAGCATCATGGAAAAAGCTCATCAAGAAGCGGCGCTTAAGGATATTAGTACCCAAGATTTGCAACACATTGGCGCTGCAGAATCTTTCTTGCTCAAAAAAATAGTTTCTCTCAAAGAACTGTTAATGAGCATCAGCTGTAACTACCAAACACATCTCCTTGCTTATTACACCATCGAACTTGCTAATGCATTTCATAAATATTATGCACAAGCACGTGTGCTGGATAGTGAAAATATTACTAAAACACGTGCACGTCTCGCCCTGCTCCAGATCTTGCAGCAACAATTTGCTCGATGCTTTGACCTTTTGGGAATTTCAAAACCGGTAAAAATGTAAAAGAAAGAGCCGCGAATTAAATCGCGGCTCTTCTTTTGATTGGCAAAAATTACTTTGCAGGCTTTTAAGTCGGTGTATCCCGCGGAATTCTTCGAAGCCAAAAAAAACCTACTGCGCTCTACGAACTTGCAAGGGTTCTATCCTGCTATTCATCCCAGCCTTGAAAGGCTTGGGGTTTTCTGGCGAAGTAGAACAAAATCTTAACAACGGGAAGGTGAAAGCATTACATTGTTAGTGGCATAACAGTTCATTATGAGGGGGGACTTATATGAAGTATATTGCCCATTTTTTGCTCACTCTTGTCCTAGCTACACAAATTCACGCCTATAACGACGGTGAAATAATTTCCAAAAAACGGTATCAGCCAGAACATTACCAAGACACACCTAAATTCTATCAACATAAAATTTCAGCAAACGTGTACGAAGAATATCGTCGCCTCTACGAGACTATTACTGATCTTGAAGTTTTGGATATTCGTTACATGAGCGATGGCATTCCGGTGCGCGGATTTATTGTGCGGCCACTGCTGACAACAACTACACTCTACCCGGTAATCATCTATAATCGCGGCGGATATCGAGACTTTGGCAAACTCGATCTGCTCACAATCTGCGATTATTTGTGTATGCTGGCGCGCTCTGGATATATGGTGGTGGCATCACAATATAGAGGGTGTGATGGCGCACTAGCCGCTGAC
>JABDCY010000016.1:0-26326 GCA_013287855.1 Candidatus Babelota bacterium
AAAGTAACGGGATCAAAACAAGTATGCAATGGCGTTTCAGTCAGTGCACAGACACAATCACCGATAAGGCAAATATTGTTATTGCCATTATCATAGGTTGGTTTGACATCGGTTGCCATGAGTGCACCAAGACGTCCAAATAATCCGCTGCTTGCCTCCTTTTTCATACCAAATCTACCTTCAATTTTTACTTGATCCAGGTAATCAGTCTGAAGGAATCGATTCGAATAGCTCACGCGACCTTTATCAACGTTAAATTGATAAATCATTGCGCAGCCATCAAACCACTGCGGCGCAGTGCCTTGTTTACTTTCAAAGAGCGCTGGTCCTGTGCGCAATAAGTTTCCTGATAGCCATTCGGGAATTTTGCCATGAACTTGCAATGGCACTTGTTCAAGTTCTTGCAGCTGTGAGGTAAATTTCAGGGATATATCGCCACGTTTTAGATTTTGTAGTGGGGCAGGAGCTTTTTGAATTTTTTCTGATTGGATATCGTGCTCTTGGGGGACTGCTAATTTTTGCGTATCGATGGGAGCTATATCTGGTTGAGATATGCTTTGTTGCATAATCTGCTGTTCTTCTGATTGTTCAGTAACCTTGGCAGATAATTCTTGCGTGAGAGATTTAAAAGGAAAAGGACGCACAACATAAAGAACTGCCGCAATGCCAATACCCAGAATGGTCAAAAAACTGGTTGTGATAAGAATTCGTGCGTTCATATGAAGCGCCTCCATCGAATTTGTCTAATTAAAATAACAGTATTAATTTTATCATTGAAATTGCTAAGTGGCAATTGGTGCTAGACTGGCAACGGCTACGATAGGTTTGTTTCAAATAGAAAATTTTATATTAGTTAAACTTCCAGCCAATGTTGGCTGATGCAAAATACGTATCTTTATTTTGTATACCGAAGAGATGTTGTGAAATGACCCACGAAATACCAGCTTGCAAAATAAGGTGTTGTGTTGAGAACCATAATGAAGGACCTAATAAAATGGTATTTCCACCAGAATCAGGATCAATACTGCCTAATATTCTATCTCGTTGTCGACAAGTGCCATCAAATTCTACCATCCAGGTAAAAATCCACTTGTCTGGGACATAACTTATATTTTTACCAAGGCCAGCCTGATAGAAAAATATATTACCAAATTTAGTACCTCTATGAGATGTGGTGAGTAGTGCAGCAGGTGATACAAAATAATACCAGTCAGTTGCTGTGTGACTCGCCGTCGCGCCAAGGAATATGCTCAATGATCCAAAGCCTGTTGGCGGAATTTTAAATGCTGATCCCGTTGGGATGACGATGCCGGTGACAATAGTAGCCTGGTCAATATAAGTTAAGCTCTGTTTATTATAAAATGTGTATTCAAATTGAATCAACGTGTCTTCAATGCCATGCGACTGTTGACCATCTTCTTTAAATTTTGCAGCAACTGAAAATTCGATAAAAATAGATAAATCGTCGCGAATACCATAAAGAATGCTTGGCGCAACTTCCACAAATTCTCTGTTCTTACCTTTAAGAATGTCAGGGAAGACAAAAGCTTGTAGATCGCCTTTATCCACAGTGTTTTGACCAAAAGAAACAAGAGGACCGGGCATTTGCGAAGTGGGTAACGCCAGATTGCCAATCTTTACTGTTTCTATTTCTTCCTTCTCATCGTTATTTGCGCTTATATCAGTAAACAAAAATAAGCATAAAAAAATTAAGATGTTCATGAGTTAAATTTCCAGGCAATAACAGCTGCTACTACATACTTGTTTTTATTTTGAAGACCAAATAAATGTTGCGAAATAACCCACGAAATACCAGCATGGGCAATAAGGTGCTGCGTGGAGAAAAACAATGAAGGACCCAATAAAATTGAATTCCCGCCCGAATCGGGATCAGGAATGCCAAGTATCTTATCTCGTTGATAATAAGTCCCATCAAACTCTAGTAACCAACTAAATATATACCTATCGGTGGCATAGCTTATATTTCTACCAACGCCACCTTGATATAAAAATCGTTTACCAGATAAAATGTTGTCGGACATTGTTGGAAATTGTGCTCCTAACGATACAAAACAATACCAATCGATATCAAGATGAACGCCAGTAAATCCAAGGAGAAATGTTGGTGATCCAAATCCAGTTGGGACAGCCTTGTCTAATGAGCCGCTCGGTAGTGTTATATTTCCAACAATAGTAGCAAGATTTATTGATGTGTGTGAATAGGCGAGATAATAGGCATATTCGAGTTGCACGACCATGTCTTCGATGCCACTCGAACATTGATTATCGAGTTTAAATCTAGTGGCAACTGGTATGTAAGCAAAAAGGGATAAGTCACCGCGAATTCCATAAACAAAACCTGTGAGAATTTCAGAAAATTTTTTATGGTGCCCTTTTATATAAGCAGGATAAGTAAAACCCAAAAAGTCGCCCTCGCCGACAATGTTTTGTCCAAAACTGAGCAGGGGGGCTGGAAGTTGAGAGAGGGGCAATGCAAGATTGCCGATTTTGAGAATTTCTTCTTTTTTTTCCTCTGCGATGCCTGAATCGGGCATTATTTCAGCAGAGAATATGAGCGCTAAAAAAAAGATAGTGCTTCTTAATCTACTTTTCATTTTTATAAGACCGTTTTGTCATCCTGAACTTGTTTCAGGATCTATGATTATATAAATTCATTCGAGTATTTCTTTGCAACCAAATTATGCTTCATCAGGTATAGCTTAGCGATTAATAAGCTTAATTAATGGTTCCAAATGGATCCTGAAACAAGTTCAGGATGATAACGAGGAAAAAATAAGATGTGCTTCATCACACCTAAAATGAATTCTATTGTCAAGATACTGGGTGCCGTGACGTTTTACTACAACATGGCATTTTTCAAAAAATTTGTACGTTATTGAATTTGATGTGCCGATTTTAAGATCTCATCACCGAGATTTGCAGATTCTTGATCGTAAGAAAAGCCTCGTTTGCGCAATAAAGCATTTACTGCAGCTCGGTATTTTACATGGTCCTCGCCTTTAAGAAAATTGCAATGAGCACCTTTATCAAGCATCAACAAATAAGCATGTGGATGTTGTGCCTTGATTGCGGCTTCATACAACCTGATACCGGTGGCTGCGGAGGTAATTTTGTCTTCTTTTGAACATACAAAAAGAAGTGATGTATTGTGTGGAATGTCTTTAATAAGATCAAGAGGCTGAGGTTGTTTGGGATTATAATGTGGAAAATAAACTGGAGGAAAAATATAGTGATGGGCAATTTTTGCACATAATTTTTTTGACCATTGCGGTATTCGCCAACTTCCAATGCCGGGTGGTCTGGTAGCATATGCAATGACATCCTCAACACAAGCATAAGGTGCTTCAAGAATAGCAAGTGAAACATTGTTAGGTTTTTTTTCCGCCAAAAATTTGATGATAAGTGAAGCTCCCCGACATTGACCCAAGACAGCTAAATTATTAGTTGGTTGTTGTGCCTTAATCTGCTCATAAGCGCGCATTAAAATCGAAAGATCATATTTCTGCCCGAGATCAGATGTTGTATCGGCAGGCAGATTAAACGTGGAAACTGATTCGCTAAAAAGATACGGTCTTGATTTATTTGACTTGGTAAAATATTTAATAGGGTAAACACCATGATCATAATATTTTTTTGAATTACGATACAATCCGCGCACGAACAAAATGCTATTCACTGAGAATAGATTTTGGGAAAATAACAAAAGAAAACTGATATTCACGAGTGGTAAAAAATATTTTTTCATTACTACATTCTCCCCATTTGGGTCTAATGTAGCATTTTTAGCATTATTTTTTACAGAGTTCTAATTTTTTCAATTGAAATTGATTTTCGACAAAATTTTTTGAGCAATATTCACTTGCTTGCTCCTTTCTCGTTCCCACGCTTCAAGAATTGCTTCTTTTGATGATCGAGGATCGCGCTCAAGGAACTTCTGCGTAAAATTGATGTATGCCCATTCCTGTTTTGGCTGTGCCTTCACTATTTTTCGTCTTTCATATTCTTGCTGCCAGAAATTGGCAAATTCTTGATAGGTGGGTGGGTTGCCAGCAAGCCAATGCTCATTAATCCAGTCGATGCCGTAGGCTGTATAATGAAAATGTTCACCGATCAACGTTTTAAAGAATTTTCGGGTTGCAAGATCATTTTTATAAGAACCCTTCAGGATGAGTGTCGTTGCTTGCAGAGGATATTTTTTCCCTCGCTGTGCACGAGAAATTGCTGGAATTTTTGGAGAGTGTTTGATGGCGTCTGTTTCGATAAAATACAGAATGCGATCAATGATGGCTCCTTTTTTGCCATCGTCAGGAAGACCCAAATTTAGGGCAAGTTCTTTGAGTTCACTGACGTGGAAAAATAAAAGCGCAGTATTAAGCGTTTTGAGGTCAGTTTTCTCAAGACGAGGGAATTTGTTTAGGCTCATTCAGCGCCTTTAAAAACTGCTTTGCGTTTGATGCTTAAGGGTTAAGCTCGTTGGCTGATTTGGGAACCCCAATCGAATCCTTCGACTAAGCTCAGGACAGGTTTATGAGATTGGGTAAAAATAAGGAGAGAGTGGGATTCGAACCCACGATCCCGCTTTCACGGGATAACGGTTTTCAAGACCGCCGCATTCGACCGCTCTGCCATCTCTCCGCGGTATGAGCTAAAAATGGTACCTATAATTCACAATAAATCAAGCCTTAATGATACAAGTTGGGCACGGTTTTAAGTCTATTGTTATTCTTGCTTTTATTAATTTCATTTTGTTAATATTTATAGGCGTAAGGGACTGTTTAATTCCTTAAATAAGTAAGAGGAAGAATATGATGCAATCAATAAAAAAGGGAATACTAGCTATAGTTTTCACCTGGATTCAATTTACGAGTGCAACTCAGGTCACTATTAACAATGGCGTCGGGAAAGATGTACAAGTATATACCAATGGTGGAGACGAGGCGAAGTGCAACGAGATTGTAAAAGCTGGCGCGACAGTTATTTTTGGATTTGGCATTGCCTATTTGGTAGAGATGGAGAATGACGAACAAACACGTAACAACTATTTTACCATGAGTGGTAAGCAATATGCCGGTCCACGTATTTGTGCCGTTGGTCCCTTAAAGTTGGCTGTGATGGATCCTACCTATTGTTTTGAGATGAATTGGTTAGAATGGGGAGCGCCAAAGCAGGTATTTCTTTATTCGCTGACGGTACCAAAGGGAGCAATTTGGGAAGTTGTCATCAAGAAATCATCTGAGGCACTAGAAAAGGGTAAAACACCAGAAGGCAAAGCGGGTAAGTTTTAGTAATTAAGTATTTTTTATACATTCAAAATGTACGCATTATAACACTGCTGGTCATACGTGGTGCGTATGAGTTCTGACGCGCTAAATATGCGCGTATCAAGCCTAAAACCGCCTTGCAAACATAAATCATTATGTACCGCATTTGCTTTGCGCACCATAACTATTATGTGTTCGGCGTTCGGAAAACTAATTTTTACTTGGCAAATCAGCGCATTTCTAATTGCAAGTTCCTGATTTTTATATGCAAGATCGATTGGTAAACTGCGCACCAGAATAATTCTCTTATCTTCCAGGGGGCCAAAAAAAGTAAAACCTACAATCTGATTGTTGATGTAGGCAAAAAATGCAAGTAGATTCGCATCATTTGTGAGTTCTTTTTCTGTTTTATCAAAAATGGCAGCTAAATACTCATTTTTGGGCACGGTCATTTGCAGTGTTTGTGGTGACTTGTCATTGTACAAATCGGTAAAATAGCGCAGAAACAATTCTCTCGCTTGTTTAATTTCTGGAGTTGTTTTGCTGAGTTGGCGAATGGTGATGGGGGCATTTTTTTCGAGCACTGGAGCAAACCTTCTTGTCTAAGATGTTTTTACCTCGCTATTTTTTACTTTTACGTAACCTGCTCCAATAATGCCACGGCTTTTGTTCTTCTGGAAGATTGGGATTTTTGGCTTGAGCGACAGCAGTGCAAAATACATCAAGAGCACAAATATCTATTTTTTGTCCCATGAGTTTGCTCAGGCGAAGATACAATTCTTGAGCATCTTGTTTGGCCAGTTGTTCAACTGAAGAAATGCCCAACAAATCAAAATCTCTTTTGGTTGCAGGACCAACTGAAACAAGGTCAGTTAATTTACGAGAATCAGCTTTTTTCATGGTTATTCAAAAAATCTTTAAGTGTTTGCACATACAATTCTTGTTCTTCTTCGTGAGAGCGATGGGCGCTTTTTTCAAATATGGCAAGCGTTGCTTTTTTAATACGTGAGCTGGCGTATTCCATGGTTTCTGGTCGAACTTCATCAAAACGTCCTGCGGTGATGAGCACTGGCATTTCTAATTCATGGAGTTTGGCCAGAATATCAAAATCAAGCAAATTGCCAGTGACGGTAAATTCACTTGGTCCCCACATGGTCAAATAGACATCGAAATTGAAAGTTTGATTGGGATCTTTTGGCAATTTAGTTCGACACAAAAAGTGATCATAAAACACTTGTGCTGCATCAAGATATTCTTTGGAATCTGTGGTGCCAGCTTTTTCATGGTGTTCGATGATTGCTTGAACTTCGGCAGGTAAGGTTTTGAGTAGTTCTTTTGCGTCTTCTGCAAAACGTTTTGTGCTTAAAAGAGGACTTGCAAGGGTAAGTGTTTTGATTCCTTGAGGACATTGCAGTGCATAAGTGCCGACAAGCGCTCCACCCCATGAATGACCCATGAGATGAAATCCTTGCAGCTTGTGGTGGGCGATGACAGCACCAAGTTCTTCAACAAAACGTGGTAGAACCCATGATGAGTTATCAGGATTAGTTGGTTTAGAAGCTCCACTGCCGAGTTGGTCATATAAAATTATTGGCCGTTCTGTGGCCAGTGCTGTTAAATTGGACAAATAATGATGGCTTACACCGGGACCGCCATGGACGATAAGTAGCGGTGCCTTATGTTCAGATTCTTTTGTGTAAGATTTTTGAAACCAGACTTGCCCCCCAGGTACCGGGACAAAGCCTTGTTCATGAATAATGTTGTTCATGGGAAATAAGGTGAAATGGATTAGAGAAATTGTCAAAATAGGAACAACGTGATGGCGCATAATCGATTTTTTAATAGTTGACCATAGTTCGAATATTTGCATTATTCCTCTTCTTTAGAAGAGAAAAAGCATGGACAACAGCAACAGGAAAGACCGGTTAAACAAACGCCAAGAGACACACCAGCAACGGCCGTAGCCGAATCTACTCTTTGTTGTTTTATCGTTTGCTGAATCGTTACCATTTTAGCGCGTAGATCAGATTCTTTGATGGAACAATTTGCTCCTTCAGAACAAGCCTTTTGTAATAATGAATAATAGTTTGCCCGTACGATAGTATCTTCAACTTCCTGAGTACTAGCGCTGAAGTCGGTTGCTTCTTTGAGCATAAGTTTCGTGTATTTGGCAACATTCCGTTGCTCTAATCGTTTTACTGTATTCGTTGCAAGTGTTGATTGAGTAGTAGTTGAATTTCCTGAGCCAAAAATGCTCGTAATCGTTTCCATTGCGCTTGCAGAGCTTGCTGCAAGAACGATGAGCAAACTTATTAGTTTTAGTTTGTACATAAATGGGCCCCCTAGGACTAAACAAAGACAGAAAATGCGCCCATTAGGAGTCGAACCTAAAACCTTCAGATCCGTAGTCTGATGCTCTATCCAGTTGAGCTATGGGCGCAATAATTTGAGAATTTCAAAACTTTTTTATTGAGGACTGGCCCTACTCCGCTCTGCGAGCTACGAAGGGCTCATACTTCGCTCTATTGATATCAAATTTTATGTGATATCAATCCTTTAAAAAGATGGCCTGCCATACGAAGCCTTGGCGTAGTATGGAGAGAGAGGGATTCGAACCCTCGCGCCCGGCTTTCACCAGACTCTTGCTTAGCAGGCAAGCGCTTTAGTCCACTCAGCCATCTCTCCGAATAATAACAGGTCAAAGACCACTACCAAAAGGATACGGAATTTGGCATTTTTATCAAGAAGAAAAGCATAGTTGTTACTCAAGTCAGACTAATCTATACTAAACTGTAATCAAAATAAGTGAAAAATTTATGGCATTAATAATCGATATAAAAGTAGTTCCACAAGCTGGAAAATCGGGCTTTGTGCTCGACAAATCTGGGCGTCTTAAAGTATTTCTCAAAAGTCCTCCCGAAAAAGGCTTAGCCAATCAAGAACTTATCAAGACTCTTGCAAAACAATTAGGTATTGCGCAGGATAAAGTGGAGCTGATTGCAGGTCATACCAGCAGAAATAAGCGTATTAAAATTGGGCTTGATATTACCTTTGAGCAATTGCTTGCCCGACTTGGCATTGAGTTGCAACAAACATTATTTTAATAAAGGAACCTGATGCCGTACTATACATGGCGCGGTGTAGATATAACTGCTAGGGTACATAAGGGCGCATCCTTTGCCCGTTCACCTCAGGAGCTTGAACAACTGTTATTTTCTCGCCATATTGCACTGCTTGCCCAGCAGCCAGCACTCAGATTTTTGTACAGACGCTCGATCCCATTGCGCAGCAAAATTGCCCTATTTAAACAACTCAGCACCTTGTTACAAGCCGGCCTTCTGGTGCCTAAAGCCTTGCAGGTTGTTATGATGCAAGGTGAAAATGTGTATCTTAAAGAAATTATGTACGCCATTTACGCTGAAGTGCAAGAAGGGCATTCTCTTGCGCAAGCTCTGCAGAAATACCCTGAAGTTTTCAGCCCAGTCATGATACGCATGGCTGCCGTGGGTGAGCAGACGGGTTCGTTAGCTCCCGCATTGTCTGCTCTCGCCGATTATCTCGATTCCCTGAATACTTTTGCCAAAAAAATAAAAGCGGCGTTATTTTTACCGCTCATAACGCTAGGATTCTTTGCCTGTATCGCATCGATTATGTTGCTGGTTATTGTGCCGAAATTTTATGAACTGTTTCAAGGTCTTGGTCAGACCATACCAACGACGACACAATGGCTGCTGACTATGAGCACTATCATGAGGAGTTGGTGGATGCTTCCGATTAGTATTGGAACGGTAGTGATGATATTTGGAGCACTACGCGCAATCAAATCTGCCAAAACGAAACCGTGGCTTGATGCTAACATGTTACGCTTGCCATTTATTGGGCCAATTGTACGTGACATGGCAATTGTGCATAGCACACATTCGCTTGCTATGTTGCTTGACGGCGGCATGCATCTGGTTCCTGCGTTGATGGTGACTGCGCCTATTATCGGCAATATTCCCATGCGCACCTCGTTTGAAAATGTGGTAAACGCTGTAAGTGCTGGTGCGCCATTACATACAGCACTAGAATTTTATGGTGAACAATTTTCACAGCAAGAGCTTATTTCATTAATCGCCGTGGGACATGAAACAGGAAACTTAGGCGCTATGCTTGCGCAAATTTCGCGAATTTTTCAGGAAAAAATTGAGCGGCAATTGCATATTATTACCCTCCTAATTCAACCACTGTTGATGTTGATTTTAGGAGGATTAATTATGTTTGTATTGGTAGCGCTGTATGCACCATTGTTTACTATGGGTCATGCTATTTAGTTGAAACTGCAGATGATAGAATGATCAATAAGGTCTGATGTAATTTCTTTTGGAGGAAGTTATGAAAATTACATTACTTTTTGTGAGCATCTTTTTGCTCGATCAAATATTCGCGTATGCAAATGCCTGTGATTCATTAACCAAAATTATTGCCAATGAGCAGGGAGCATCGGTCCAGCATAGAAACAACAAAATCAGCTATGACCGCCAAAATTCAATTTTTCGCGTTGAGTTAGCACATCGGGCACAGGTAATTTTGCACGATCAATGGCTTCATGATCGGTTTGAGATATTGTGTCAAAATTGTCAGCTAGCAGCAAATAGAGGTTCCGATATGTATGCTCTTGAATTACAATTCCATGATGATGGTTCCTTTTCGAGTCACTATTTTCAGATTCGCGCTAATGGCGTTAGTCAATGTGAAAAAAAAGTAGGTCGCACCAGCATTGAAGCGGGTTGCGACCTTAATGTTTTAGTTCGATTGGCCTCACGGTTTGCTGAAAATAGTCAATCGAGCGCTTAAAAGAAAATGTCTTTACTTTGATCAGAAGTGCTGTTAAACAGGTCACCTGGTCGTTCAACATAAAATGAATCATCAAGACATTTATGTAAATTTTCACGATGAGCTGATTGATTTTCTTCTAGCAGAGATTGAGGCTCAGGCATTACTTGGCTGTCTCTTTGGATGAGATCCATGTTTGTAAGATCAGCGAGGGGGAAACTTGTTTTAGACCTCTTGCTAACGCTACGTTTTTTGCTGAGTGTTGTCATTTTAGCTTGTTTTTGAACGGCACGATTTCTGCGAGAGTTTTTCTCAAAATTTTGAACCAGATTAACTAAAACGGCTCTTTCATCATAATTGGTTTTTCCACTGCGTGTTGTTACTGCTTCGAGCACTGAAGAAGTTGTTATTCCAAGGATTACCAACAGAAACAATGTAAAATTTTTCATGAAATTCTCCATGTATATCAATTATACAATCAATTACTATAAGAAATAGTTTTACATTTTTTCAAAAATTGTCAATTGGTATCCCCAAAGATTTGACGCTCCAGACCTTTTCCGTTACTCTTTACCTCATATTTAATTGGCCAAATGATACGCCGGGATGGCGAAATTGGTAGACGCACGGGACTCAAAATCCCGCGGTGGTTGACACCATGTCGGTTCGAGTCCGACTCCCGGCATTATATTTTTGGTTTGTCTAGTGCTAGAATGCTGCCATCTCCATTTCCCTGTCGGAGAATTTGATGAAGCTATCTCCCTTTCTATTTTTGGTTTCACCATTTTTTATCTATCAAATGCATGCAGTTGGTTTGTCGGGAACCATAGATGTTGAGTTTGATAATGCCACCGTCAAGGTTGGCGATGTTGCGTTGTTATTGATAAAAACCGATCCTCACTATAATCAAAAAAAATTGGAGATACACTATAACAAAGAGCACTATCAGATTATTGTGGGAGATAAGAAAACAAGCTTGATTGAATTTCCACAATTGAAAGAATTCATTTCTCTGATGAAGCCGTTTCAGAAAACGATTTTTTGCGAATGGAAATATGAAAGACCTCAATGGAAATATCAAAGACCAGAAAAGATCTCTAAAAGGAGATTAAAACGTGAATGGTGTTTTATAGTAAAACATGTGGAGCAGTCCTTTCACTTTGTGTACGAAGATGATAAAAATGTTGCTGCCATAAGAAAGTTTGGCTGGAGCAGAGAATGGTGTGAAACCGCAGTGGAGAAGCAGGGATCAACAAAAAAAATCAGTCTACGTGATGAGGCTAATGGGCAGGAAAAAATTGACGCAGGTCTTAATCTGCTCAGATATATAAGTGATTACGCAAAAAATATGGATAGTTCTGCAGGATAGTACTTATGAAATTTTTTTGTTCTCCATTGTTTCTTTTAATTTTTTTAAACACATCTGCCATTCTTATGGCAAAGGATGACCTGTCGGGTTCTGTTGAACTTCATACGACATATGGAAACGTAAAATTGAAGGAGATTGTACTGGAATTTTACATGTTACGATCTAGTTATGAGTGTTTTTATAACGAAAAAAAATTAGGGTTAAAAGAGCCACTATGTGCCAAATTGGCTAAATTAATGAAAAAGTATGCTCGCGATTATAGGGAAAATGGTAAATATAGCGCACCTTTCCATGCAGAATCTCTTCATTTGGAATATGAACATGGAAAATGTGTGTCTGCTCACAAGCGGGACGATGTAACCTACGGTTATGATGATGGTGCAGTATTTGATACGAAAATTGTCGATCAAAAAGTAATTGATGAAGGATATCAATTACTTAAGCTTGTTGCTGAAAAATATGTTGAAGAGGAAAAAAAATCATGAAATTGCTTTTCTTTACTCAAATCACCTTAACTTTTCTGAGTTTCTTCAATCTTCTAGTTGGCATAGATGACGTGTCGGGAAAAGTTGGTCTTGCTTCAGGATATGGATTTGTTCTTTATAAGAATGTTAAGTTATATATACGCAAAAAGACTAATTTATGTGCAATTTTTTTAAAAAATAATGAGTTACCACAAACGCTAAATTATGATTCTGATCCGTTGTGTGAAAAATTAAGAAGCATGATGCGTTTTACGTGGGATGGAGAAGATGGATTGAGTTGGCAGAGCGCAATTAACCTAAAATATGAAAATGGAAAATGCATATCTGCTCAAGAACAGAGAGTTGAACTTGTGCCGTATAGAATGGAGTGCAATAAAAACGAAGAAGGCGATGAAACTTTTACTGTAGACATGACATCAGAGTCATATACTGAAAAAGAGATTGTTCCTAATGAGCAAGTAATTGATGAAGGATATCAATTACTAAAACTTCTGACTGAAAAACATTCTGAAATAGAGAAAAAATCATGAAATTTTTTCATATCAAAAAAAGGAATATCATGAAAGTACTGTGTCTTGTTGCTGCCATGTTGCTTGTATCCCATTCTCATTTGACTGCCATGGATAAGCTTTCGGGAGAAATTCAATTAAATCCCAATGAAACAACCGTAACAGTTGGTGACGTTGTTTTAAAAAAACACAGAGTTAAGTATGAGACAAAGTCCAATTATTCTATTTGCGTGGGTGGAAAGCAAACAGCTCTGTCGGGATTCGAATCGCTAGACGCGTATATTGCTCTTATGAATCCCCGCACTTTTATGACATATCCGGATAGACGTTCTGAATCAATTGATATGACCTACAAAGACGGCAAAAATATATGGGCCGTCAGGACTCATAAAGTTTTCCATAAAGATTTGGATGGAATGGGGCCGGTCGTTGGCGAACGATATACTGGTGTTGAGGATGAAGAGTCAAAAGAACAGAAATTCACTGATGGCTATAAGTTGTTACAACATGTTGTAGAATTTGCAGGCACGTTAGATACAAAGCAGAATAAATAAGGGGCAATATGTACAGTTTACAACGACTCTGCGCTATTGGGCTAGTCATAATTCATGCTCAACTTCTAGCGATGGACACATTGTCCGGGGAAATTTCTCTTGAGCCAAAAAGTGCAACAGTTACATCGGGAAACGTTACATTAACGGTGAGCCAAGATACTTGGTTTTTTTGTTCGAACTCATTTACTAACGAGATTCGTAATATGGTCAATCCGCTGGACAATGACTTTTCTAAGAAGGAAAAGCACGAACTTCATATCAACGACAACTGTTCACTTTCAGTAGGAACGCTAAAATACACGTTGAAAACACCATGTGCCCTTACGACTTTTATTTCTGATTGCAAACCTGGCAATTACAGAAAAGAAACCACCAAAGGGCTACTCGGTTGGGCTAGGCACATTTCCATCAATGAAACGACAACGACTGATGAACTTTCATTTAAATTTAGCTATGAAGATGGAAAAAGTGCTGTAGCAAAGAAGAAACGCAAACAACAAGTTGAGACACTTTCTTCAGATCCATTTATTACGATTGGGACGCAGGTACAAACAGCTTCTAAAGTTATCGAAGAAGATATCCAGGATACTGAACAAATTGGTAAAGGATATAGCGTGCTGCAGTCTGTTGTAGAGTTAGCGAAAAAATATGAATTAGAAAAATAGGTTAAAAGTATGGAATTTTCAGATTGTGTCTTTTGTAAAATAATTGCCAAAAAACTTCCTGCAACCGTGATTGCAGAAAATGATCAAGTCATTGCAATCAAAGATATTGCACCCAAAGCTCCCGTGCATTATCTTATCATTCCCAAAAAACATATTGTTGATGTGCAGTCATTGCAACCAAATGATGCAGGCATTGCAGCAGCAATGGTGTTGATGGCCACGCATTTGAGCAAAACGTTGCCAGGTTCACAAGCATGCAAGCTTGTCATGAACAACGGAGCCGATGCAGGACAAGTAGTTTTTCATCTGCATTGCCACTTTTTGTCTGGCAAAAAAATGGACGCACTATGAACTTATTAAAAAGCCAAGACTTTAGACATAAATTTGGGGTCCCATCGAATTCATGAGATGGGGCATAGGCCGAGGTGGCGAAATTGGTAGACGCGCACGGTTCAGGTCCGTGAGGTGGTTTCACTGTGCTGGTTCGAATCCAGTCCTCGGCACCACGCCGCTACGTCAAAGACGAGCTATGGCGTGGTTGCCACGCCATAGCCTAAAAGGCGAAGGCGGGCATTTTTCCTATAAAAAAAATTAAATTTTACCCTGTTATTTTAATTTTTTTGCTCAGAATGTTGACTGGATCGATTTAATTCTGTTAGTCTTAATATTAAGAGACGGGGGAGGTAGTTAGAAGCTTGCTCCGGTAAATACGAAAGTGTTTAGTGAGAGACGTAGGATTATGATCGTAAGATGTAACCTATGAATTCCCGTCTTCTAAATAGAAATTAAAAACCCCAAAATTGGGGTTTTTTGTTTTGTATGATGCTACTCTGTTTTTTTGGCTATTTTGGGCCGAAAAATTTTCCCACTTGACCAACTTCCCACATTTTTGATATACTTGAACTATATAAATAGAGGAAGAAAATATGAAAAGAATCCACGTACGTGTAGATGCCAAAAATCGTATATCTTTGACTAGAGTTGCTAAGAATTTACCCTCTTCTTTTTATGCCTATGAATCTAAGGGTAAAATTATCCTTGAGCCCATACTAGAGGTCCCTGCCGAAGAAGCTTGGCTTTTTAAACCAGAAAATAAAGAAATTTTGGATGCTATTAAGGAAGGATTGGAACAAGAGGGCACTATTAACCGTGGTTCCTTTTCCAAGTATCTAAAGTCTTAACATGATAAAAGAGCTGGTCTTCACTGACAGAGCTGATCGGGATCTGACTAATCTAGAGTATGACCCATCAAAGAGCAAAATCTTAAAAGCCGTGCGTAAAACACTGGCGCTCATGGAACTCAATCTGCGCCATCCTTCTTTAAATACCCATGAGTTTCAATCACTAAAAGGGCCAAACGGTCAAAAGATATTTGAAGCCTATGCTCAGCAAAATACACCAGGTGCATATCGAATTTTTTGGTATTATGGACCTCAAGAAAATCAATTAACTATTATTGCAATTACTCCACATCCCAAGTGATGTTTAAGCTGAGGCAGCCAGATTATTAGACCTCCAATTCCTTGGGGGTTTTTGCGTGTTAAGGCATCTAAAGCTAAAAATCGCGACTTTTTGTTATTTTCTTAGTATGCTGAAATCATATCAATAGTCGATCAGTTCGTCATAAAATAATGAAGGTTTTCCTGTAATGTTTCCCCTCATAGTACTCATTCTCAGTCTTGCGCTCCCTACCAGTTTGTGGTGCCAGGAACCCACATCTAAAAAACAAGAATCGATTGCCGAGCAAGTTGCCGACATAAACATGAGGTCTTTCTCCTGGTGCGATGAGAGTTGGGATGAAGAAGATTATTGTGTATTTCTTACCAAATATATGGACAAGCGCATGCAGCCAACTGCGCGTGCCAAGCGCCAATTGGCGTTTGAACTACTCAAATCAATGGAAAAGCATAGAGGCCCAGATAAAAAGAGTAGTTTATACGATACGACCACATGGCAAGATCTTGATCTGTTTTTAGGAAAAAATGATCGTGAAAATTATGTTGCCAAAGCGGTTGATCATTGCTCCCTTGAACTTTCTAAAGTTTGTTTTATGCATCTCCTTGCAAATCCTACCGATGATGTCGACGTGCTTAAAGAACGCCAACGGGTAATCCGCTACTTGGTCGAACACCCTCAAACCAAAAAACAGATTGACGCTTTGTTACTTGCCTGCCAAAAATCAGAACATGCACTTTTGCCCCTGTGGGACAATGATCACTTTAAGCAGGGAATGAAACGTTTTGTTTTTTCAGGTCCACTTCTTGAAAAGCTCAATAAAAGTCCGGCAGCTCTTAATTTATTTAGTATTCAGAACCATCAGCAACACATATTTTCATTTTTAGTGTATGGCTTTGCAACGGCAGTATTGTTGGGCTATGCTGCTGACTCCATAGTGCACAAAGATTCCGCACTATCATCTATGGCTTCTCGTTATTTATCACATGCTGGGTCATTATCGATATTGTCATTAATCAGCGACAACGTGCATCTGCGTCAAGGATTGGCGGTTGCGAGCGGCGTATTGATCTCGCTCGGTATGAAGGATCACTACAATTGGATTATGGGTTGTTTTAAATTTGAAGAATGCGTTCATACATTAACTAATCATCTTGCAACCCATATGCGTTCTATGAAGGAGTTGTATCATCTGGTGAAAAATTCACCTGAATTGTCTTCATTCAATGAATTTAAAAATCTCATTACTTTTTTTGAAGTTACGGTTCCACAGTCTACAGATTTAACTCAACTGATGAAGCTTTTTGAGCGATCAACATTTAAGGGTGAACCATCAATTTTGAGTAATAAAGGTGCTGTGCTGCGTGCCTACATGCTCATGCATGAACACAAACATGATTTTGAACCTGCATTGCAAGCCATGGCGCGTCTTGATGTTTATAATGGTCTTGCTACCTGGTACCAAGAATGTGAATCGACAGATGCCCCATGTTGTTTTGTAGAATATGTGACTGCAGCAGAGCCGTTTATAGAACTACAAGATTTTTGGCATCCATTGATTGATCATAACAAGGTAAAAACGAATTCTTTGACTCTTGGTGGAGCGGCGCACAAAAGAAATTGTGTTATTACAGGTCCGAATGCTGGCGGCAAGTCGACACTCATAAAAGCAAGCGCTCTGGGACTTATTTTTGGGCAAACATTTGGTATTGCGTCTGCTCGCAGTTTACGATTCACGCCATTCACTATGATTGCTACCTATTTAAATATTGCCGATGATTTAGGTGCGGGAAATTCATTATTCAAAGCAGAAGTCTTGCGTACGCATAATCTTTTGGAACATATGCAAAATACCCCAAGAACAAAATTTTGTTTTGTAGCATTTGATGAGATTTTCAATGGCACCTCTCCGCGTGAAGGTGAAGCAATGGCTTTTGCAGTTGCCAAACACCTTAGTAATTACCAACATGCTATGTGTTTAGTGGCAACACATTTTCCACTTCTTACCAAACTTGAAGATCAAACTACCTGTTATGCAAATTATCAAGTGTGTGTGACGCGTCACGATAATCGCTCAATTTCATATCCATATCAGTTACAACCAGGCATTTCTGGTCAGCATGTTGCGCTTGATATTTTACGAAGCGAAGGTTTTTCAAGCGAGATACTTGAAGACGCACAGAGATTGATTAATTGAAAAAAAGAGCCCTGCATTAGTGCAGAGCTCTACATATTTTCTAGAATTTACGCAGTTACGACACTAGTCTGACCATTTATGAATTGATTAATAAAGAGATCCCACGCATTTTGTTGTGCAAAATAGGTGGCCTCGTACGAAGGCTCAACGATAGTTTGTGGGAAATATATTGATAAGCCCGTTGCACTTGACAAATCGTTACTAGCAACATGTGAAACAATAATCTTGGTCGCAGAGCTTATGCATGCATTCAGCGCAGCACTTAATTGCTGTTGTGTGGAGCTATCCAGATTCATTTGAGACAGATTGTTCTGCAGCGCAGCGCAGAACGTGATGAAGTCCATATAGGTTGGTTCTTCAAAAAAGCTGTTGGTATTTTGTGCAATAAGCGCTTCTATCGCGCCGGTGGAATCATTTTGCAACATTTGCGCGAGTTGATGTGACAGGCTGTTGATCGAACCATTAAGCAGCGCAACGCTCGAGAGATCAAAAGCTGTAAGGGTATAACTTTCTTGACCAGAAGCATAAAAATTGTTGTATGCGGTGACAATCTGACGTGCAAAATCTAGTACTCGTGTAGAGCTGGTTAAGTTAGTAAAAATCTGGTCATAGGGATACCCTTCTCCTGGGATAGTTTGCTGTGATGCAGTTGCGGCAACAACATAGGGAGCCAGAGCTGCTAATATTTCTACATCTGCCATGAGACAAGCATCAAAACCAAAATAATCGATTTTTTTGCCATTGCGCGCTTGCACCAGTTGGTTGAGGATATCCATAAGTTGCACGTCATTCAGATAGCTGCCAGTGGTATCATCGTAGCAGAATCCGCGCATCATGGTATGGAATAGTGATGATCGGTTTAATGGGCCTGAACCATGATCCCACGCGATGATAGCAACTTTGTCTGATGGGAAATCATTGAGCGCCCACTGACAAGCTGCTAAAAATGTGTCTTCAAGGCCACTATCAACATTTGGTGTTGTTTCTAACACTGTTGCTTTGCCATTCGTGATAACTACTTTTTGCGCCTCTTTTACGCCATTTAGTTTATGGCAATCATAGACCAAAATGTTTACGTTTGGATTATTGGTCGTCATCATCTGATTCATATTGAGTGTGCCATCATCCGATAAACTATTATCACGCGCCATGTACACTAACACGGTCCATGGTTTTTGGGCAGCTGTCGCTTTTGGTTGTGGATGAGCGAGTTGTTGTGGCTTGTAATGGTGAAAATGATGTGAAACCCGATATGCGGATTTCTGACGTTGTACACGTGCAGTTTTTGAAACAGATGGCGCACTATGTCGATTGCGTGCTTCGCCATAAAGTTGTGTTGCAACTAGCAAGGCAGCAATAGCGCTATACGCAAATAATTTGTTACATTGTTGTTGATATGTGATCATCGTATCCTCCTAGAAATTCTGATAGATAAACTACAAATAACATTCATGACTATTGCATAACGAAGTGACTACTGGCAATCCTTTTTTTGAAATTGTTTTAAATTTTTTTAACAGAAAAGATTTATGTCAATTAATGGGCATAAAAAAGGAATTTTTGCTTCGATCTGTGCTGTTGACAATTTTAATATGCGCATGATATATTGTTCATTATCAAATAATGAATTCTTTTTCCGATTGTAAGAAATGATACAAATTCAAGAAACAGATGATTATTTAGATTGGTTGAATGATTTAACCAAAAAAGAGCAAGTTAAGGTTAAAGCTCGAATAAGTCGTATTGAAAAAGATGAGCACTTTGGAGATACCAGAAAATTAGGAGCTCATCTTGCTGAATTAAGATGGAAAAATGGTTGGAGAGTATACTTTAGTAGTATTGGTTATAAAAAAATTGTTTTAATAATTGGTGGACATAAAAATGAACAAGAAAAAGACATTAAAAAAGCGCACATTTACATTAGACGACTTACAACCCATTAAAATTCTTGATGAATCAAAATTACATGATTCAAAAGCATCTGAGTTCTTTAAAAACAAAAATGAAGTTGCCAAAGCATTACTTGAATGTTTAATCGAAAATGATACTGAAACTTTCATGGAAATATTGGATGCTTATTTATGTGTAAATAGAACGCAAGTTGCACAGAAAACCAATCTGACAAGAGCAACCGTTACACAAGCTTTCTCTAAAAAAGGTAATCCTACCTTAAAGACAATCGCAAAAATCGTTCATGAAGCAGTTGCTATACGTAAATAATTTTCTTAGATTTAGCTTTTCCAACCTGAAGTAACCCTCCCAGGAATTTATGTTTTTTGCAGTCGTGACAAGCGCACTTCTTACCATATTTGCAACAGCAGTAATGAGCTACATCTCAGTTGCAATTCCCATCGGTCCTTGGATCGCACCAACTATTGTTTTGCTAGCGCTATGCATATTTAAAATTTTCACGAGTTGGCATGCTTCAGCAATTTCACGCTACAGCGCACTTGCGACCTGCGCTGCTTCCATTGGTGGCATTTTGGCGACTGGCGTTGGATTTTCGTATCCTGCTATTTATTTTGTAGATCCAGTTACCTTTAATGAGTGGCTTGCTCGGCCGCTATTTTTTTGTGTGATGCTCGGCTGTCTCGCTGTAGCTGCAGGCAGTTTAGGTATTTGGCTTGCGCATCTTTTTGCTCACAAATTAGTGGTTGAAGAACAGCTCGCTTTCCCTATCGGCGCATTGGTGCAAAAAATGATTGCAGCGCACCAAAGCGTGCGCAAATCAGTTGAACTTGTTGTAGGTTTTATCTCAACAGGTATTTTTTGTGCATTGCAAGATGGCATCGGTTTTGTGACAAGCATAATTCCTAAGTCAGCAACATTGCTGCCAGCGATGCAATTTAGCATCATTGCAATTCCCGCTTTGCGGTTGGATTTTTGGCCCCTGCTGTGGGCGATTGGTTTTGTGACAGGGCACATGATCGCATTGCCACTTGCGGTTGGCGCAATTTCTAAGATCGCACTTATTGATCCCCTTAATAAACTTTTTTTTACCAACATAACAAACTCAGATTTTGTTTTAGCTTTTTGTAGTGGACTTGTTCTTGCCGGTGCGTTGCAAGGATTTGTGGGTATTCCGGCGTCATTGCTGCGCAGTGTTAAAAATGTATGGGCTCCTCGCACAAAAACTTCATTATCAAAGTTGTCTAATTTGCCTATCTCACACATGGTGGAAGGTGCGTTAGTTCTAGGTATCTTTTTCGCTTATCTTAGTTATTTAAACTTCTCACTGGTGGCGCAGATGTATGTCTTGTTGTTCACCGTCATCGTAACTTATCAGCTCGCAATCATCGCTGGCAAAATGGGCTTGGCACCGCTTGGCAGATTTGCCACATTTGTCATGGTGCCCGCGCTTTTTTTATTCAATCTCGATCTCGTAAATACGATCATTGTGGCAACCTTTGTTGAGATTTGCGGTGGTGTCACCGCCGATGCTTTATTTGGTATCAAGATTGCACAGCTTGGTGACATTTCGCTGAATCGGCTTAAGCGGTATCAATATTTTGGCCTGCTCGTAAGTGCCGTAAGTGTAGGTATCGTTTTTTGGTTGTTAATTACGCACTTTCAACTCGGGTCTCACGAACTCTTTGCACAAAAAGCGCAAGCCCGTGCATTGCTCATTAATGCTCATAGTTTTGACCTCTATGTAGTCACGCTGGGCTTATTATTCGGATTTGCTCTTAAATATATAAAGATGAACCCCGCACTTATTTTGAGCGGTATTTTGATGCCATTAAATCTTTCTATAGGTCTGATAGTCGGTGGTTTACTCACCTTGCTTGTAAAAGACAAAGAGGAATGGTATCCGTTTTGGTCCGGAGTCTTTGCCGCAAACTCTATCTGGATGCTGTTAAAAACGATGCTCTAGGATGAGTCATTAAGAAACCCTTGATTTAAAAAAAATCCATTATTATAGTTGATCGAGTTCAAGCAAAGTTCTTCATTAAATATCAAAAAAGAAGAGAAGCATTGTTCTAACGTATGTTGGACAAAAAAGAGAATGAGGTTGTAATGAGCAAGCGATTATCTTTTTTTATTGTTTTTGTAGTTTTTTTTACCTATGCCACTAGCTATGCTGACCAAGTAGGCTCAGACACCGCCGTTTCTATAATTCCTAATTACCTTTTTCCTGCCAGCCCAATAATACCCAATCAAATAGAAGTTTTTGGGTGGATGAAAAATGGGTTTGCGCTGGCTGATAATACAACCACCTGTACATTCAATAGTGTATTTCCTGTATCAGGAACCGTTAATTTAAATAATGGCACGCTATCATTAAGTCAGGATCTTCTCTTTAGCAATCTTACGACATTGCAAAATGGTGGCCATTACATCGGCAATTATTATAAAATTTTGTTACCGACGGGGATGCCGGTATTACCATCTTCACCTGCATCATTTTCTAACACAACTATCCAGTTACAAGCAAATCTCACGGTAAATTCAGTCATCACGTTTTACGGCAATTCAACCATTGCTGGTAATGGTTATACCTTAACCTTAGGACCGTCAGGCGCCTTGGTAGCTGCGTCCGGGTCAATGCTTTCACTATGGGACATAGAACTACAGGGGGTGGGAGCTACGAATATTTCCTGTGCTGATGATTCTGCACATCTTGTGGTAAATGATGTTGCCTGGATTCAGTCGAGTGATTTCAATTTTAATAATGGAAGCATGCTCTTTATTGGTGCTAATAGCTTTGCAGGTGCTTATACATTTGCCTATGCAAGTGCGCAAACAAGTACCTTAACAAGTAATGCGCAATGGATTATTTCTAATAATCTGAAGCTTTCTATAGGAAGAAAACAATCAGTAAACTATGTTGAACCGCTTTATTTTGTTGATAACACATCTACAATAAAATTTGATAATGCTTCATTATTAGTTACTGCTAATGGCATGCAATCAACTAACGGTGTAATGATTTTTGATCATACGGTGAATCTCGATATTCAATCAACAACAACAACCTATGGTTGGTCTATAGGCAATGGGCAGGCCGCAAATGACTTTGTGGTTCTTTTCAATTCGGGCGCATCACTGAACTTTAATTCAGGCTATTTTATTTACAATAACTTCTTGCCAACACAAATTCAAACATCCTCCAAAACTGCAACGGTAACTCGTTTTGGCAATTCCAAAGCATATGTCCAACGCACGTGGACGCTGCCACCATGGATACTCAATGTTAATGGACTTCCTCTCACCACAATACCAGCAGGTATTCAGCTTGGATATAACAATGTACATCTAATTTTTGGACCAGCAGAAATGGATTTTACCGGTTTCCAAGATGCACTGCAGAATTTTTATCTGCTTGGTAATGATTCTCTTTCCGTGAGCAAAGGTACGGTACCGCTCAACATTATTGTAGGAGGTACGGGAAATCAAATTAATGGTGCAGGTAATATGGGCTTGCCGGTGACACTACAAGATAGCAACACCCAACTTTCAAGCAGTTTGCTTGGTCAATATTTACAAAATATTGACCTTAATGGAGGTGCTTTCACTTTGGCCGGAAACTTATTCTTAGGTCAAAGTGTTGGTTTTACTGGCTCGGGTACGGTGAATTTAGCCCAAAATCAGTGCGCCTTTGAAGCTCAAGATTTTAGCTGGACGGGAACAACTTTATGGACCGGCAACAATGGTCAACTCATTTTTCAAGCTAACCTTGCATTGACCTCACCATTGACATTTAATGGCAGTTGTTTGATAAATGGAAATGGTAATGTGCTCGATTTAGGTGCTACTGGATCACTTATTGTTGCAAGCAATTCAAATCTTACGCTGAAAAATGTAATTCTCAAAAATGTTTCTGGCACCAATATTGCATGCGCAGACGATACTGCAAATATTATTTTAGATGGGGTTACCTGGCTCCAAGATAATAATTATACCTTTAATGCCGGTAGTTTAATATTTAAAAATAATAACAATTTTTCAGGTAATTATTCCTTCTTCTATTCATCGGATCAAACGAGCACTATTAACTCGCATTCGCAATGGACTTTTTCTGATGGTATGACACTTTCAATAGGCAGAAAAAATGCCGTTAATTATGTTGAACCTCTCAATTTTGTAGACCGCACTTCAGTATTATTTATTGATAATTCAACGCTGCTAGTCACTGCTAATGGGATGCAATCAACTAACGGCACACTCATTTTTGATCATTTGGTAAATCTTGATATTGTCTCAACGGCGAGTCAATCTGGCTGGATTGATGGTAATGGCAATCCCGCAAATGATTTCCTTATCCAATTTAATTCAGGTGCCTCAATGAATTTTAATTCTGGAGTTTTTGTCTACAATAATTCGGTACCTAATTTAATACAGGTTACTTCTCAACAAGCATGGGTGACGCGTTTTAGCGGCTCACATGCCTATCTTGCAACAAATTGGACATTGCCGCCTTGGCAACTAGAAGTTATTGGTGCGCCAACAACTATTATACCGCCGGGACGTACACTTGCGTACCAAAATACTCACCTCATTTTTCCTCAATGCTCCTTTGATTTTAGTGGATCACAATCATCGTTCAGTGTCTTTTTCTTAACCGGCAATGACCCCCTCTATATGACAAAAGGAACACTACCAGTACCATTGGTGGTAAGTGGTACGGGTAATTCAATACTTGGATCTGGCAATATTGGTATGCCAGTAACCTTGCAAGATAGCAACACCCAACTGACGTGTAATCTCAATGGCTTCTTTTTACAAAATATTAATATGAATAATGGCACCTTGCTGATTGCGAGCGAAATGGCACTTGGCAGTTCTGTTGCGCTCACCGGTTCGGGAGCAGTTAATTTATCATACAATCAAATAGATTTTGGTCCTGTTGATATGACCTGGACAAGCAGTGTATCTTGGACCGGTAATAATGGCACTATAGCATTATATGCACTTCTTGATCTTGATGGTACCTGGACAATAAATGGTTCAGTCATTATTAACGGTCAAGGCAATACAATTGATCTAACTGAAGGCAAAATTGTTATTGCCAACAATGCAACCCTCACCTTAAAAGATGTACAACTTCTTGGTGTGAACAATACAAACATCAGTTGTTTGGGCAATGGCAGCGTCTTGATACTTGATAATGTGACCTGGATTCAAAGCAATAACTATGTATTCTCACAGGGTTCTATTCTGATTAAAGATTATGTTACGATGAAAGGGACTAATTATAACTTTGCATATCAGAGCACTAATGTAAGTACGATAGCGTCCCATGCAACATTGAGTCTTGATAACGGCTTAACCTTTAGTTATGACCCTACTAACAATTCGCCAACATTATTAACATTTGCCGATAGTACTGCAATTCTTGCATTAAATGGTGCAACACTACATGCCACTATGGGTGGACTTAATCTTAGTGACGGAAGCTTATCAGTAAAACATGATTCCTCTGTAGCTTGCGAAGGACCAACATTATCTACTGGAATTACTATAGGTACCGGTCAACCAGGGCAAGATATGATACTTGAAATTGCAGACGCGACTAAGCTTTTTGTCACCCAAGGAGCACTTGATTATAAAAATCTGAATGCATCTTCGTGGATTATGCATAGCGCAAATTCTCGTTTGTCTATGCAATCAGGCACGGTATTAAATCTATTTGAAACAATTAATTTAGGTAATGGCGTTATTGAATTTTTTGGCAACAATATTCTTGCACAGGCGGCGGCAGCTCAAATAAATGGTTCGGTATTTACGTTAGGTACGTTGAGTTATGCAGCGCTTAAGTAAAAGGGTGGTAAGACTAATAATGGAGTACGCAACTTGTAAGTATTAATAATTCCGTTCGTGGTGAGCTTGTCGAACCATAACGAACGGTTAATGCGTGTGATGAGAAATTGGAAAGAAAAAATGAAGGGTATCAATTAATGGCAAAATTGAATTGCTATATATGCCATCAATCAATTGTGTTCGTATGGTTCGACAGGCTCACCACGAATGGAATTAGGATTATGTATGCAAAAAATTAAAGACTTAAATTATATGAAACAACTGAATCTTACAGCTGTAGCACTTTCTTGTTTTGGCTTTACGTCTCTGCAAGCCATCACGGTTGGTTCCAATACCGCAGTTTTACGTTCAGGGCCCGTGACTTTTGTTGGGGCAAGTAATACCATGCTTGGATTTTCTGCTTTTCAATCTGGCTTTACGTTAACAAATGCTGCTACCAATTGTACCTTCGATGCTTTTTTCCCTATAGGTGGGTCTACCACATTTAATGGTGGAGCGTTATTTTTAAATCAAGACATTGCATTCACCAGCACGGCAACTATTGTAAACGGCGGACTTATTAATGGATTTTCGTCAATCTCGACAAGTAGCGGCTTTAACATACAGCTCCCTCCTAAAAATGGCACCTTTTCTATTCCTGCCATGAATTTTAATACGACTGATGTTGTATGCGGTTCTGATGTGGCACTTACCGGTAATTTGACCTTTAATGGGCAATGCACCTTAGATTGCAATAACAAAACAGTCAATTGCTTAAATGGAGCAGTAGTTGTAGGAACTGGCGGAAGTTTACTTATTAAGAATGGTATTTTATCAAACATGAATACTGGCAACATGTTTTGTGCTGATTCAACAGGAACATTCTCATTTAGTAATATGACGATTATTCTCGATGCCACCTACAGTTTTTCGCAGGGAAATATAGTTATTCTTAATTCACTCGAAATGACTGGAAGTACGGTTTTTGCTTATCAAAGTTCCGGTAAAGCTACGATAGCTTCGCAAGCAAGCTGGTATTTTGATGTGGGCATGACCTTTAGTTATGCACCACCGACAGCATCAAGGAATTTGATTATAATGACCGATGCGACCTCAATTTTATCATTTAATACGACAACGTTGTTTTCCACCGTTACTGGTTTGCAGTTGACTAAAGGCACCGTACAAGTTGATGGCGTTTGTCCGATTGTCAGCCAGGCAACTAATTCCTCGCAAGCAATTAGTTTTGGTGATG
>JABDCY010000016.1:26336-26457 GCA_013287855.1 Candidatus Babelota bacterium
AATAATGTTAATGGATAATGAAATAAGCGTGAATGTTTTATCAATAAAACCAAAGAAAAACGCACAGGACATTTCTCTATTCCGTTCGTGGTGAGTGATTTGCGAAGATTTCTGAGCAAAT
>JABDCY010000017.1 GCA_013287855.1 Candidatus Babelota bacterium
AAAATAAAAAATAGTATTAAAAAAACGCTAAGGTATCATATGGAGTCTATTCAGTTAGTCCAACCAAATTCTACTCACCTGCTACAGGTTACCGAACAAGAACAGGGCTCGCGCCTTGATATGTTCATAACCGGACGATTCCCTGCGTACTCACGCAGTTTTTTTCAAAAAATAATAGAATCCGAGCATGTCAGTGTTAATGGACGTATGGTGGCAAAACAGGGAGTCTCGCTCAAAAATAATGATGTTGTATCGGTATTTTTTCCAGGAGAGCCCAAAAAAACCTATCATCCCATACATACACCACTCGAGGTTAAGGTGCTCTTTGAACACGAACATTTTTTAATTATCGAAAAGCCCGCGGGTCTTAATGTGCATAGGCCAGCAACACAAAGTACCGAAATCTCACTGGTCGATTGGCTGCTCCATCATTATGAGACTATCGCCACAGTTGGCTACAACGACCGACCAGGTATTGTGCATAGACTTGATAAAGACACGAGTGGCATCATGATCATTGCACGCACCAAGTATGCACATGCCTATTTTGCTCGACAATTTAATGAGCGCACCATTACAAAGACCTATCTTGCCGTAGTTCAAGGACATCCACAAAGTACTGGTGAGGTCGATGCGGCAATTGCACGCCATCCGCATAATCGCAAAAAAATGATGGCAGTCACGCAAACTACATCAACTCGGAGCTTGGGCACCATTCGTCAAGCACATTCTGCGTATCGCGTGGTTGACTATTTTTCACAGCATTCATTAGTGGAAGTCAAACCTCGCACAGGCCGCACGCATCAAATTAGGGTGCATCTTGCTCATCTTGGTCATCACATAGTTGGCGATAAGTTATATGGATCAGCGTCGGCACTCATCAACCGTCAGGCGCTTCATGCGCATGCCTTAGCATTTAGTTTTGGTGATCAATTCTATGAGTTCAAAAGTGAATTGCCAAACGACATCAAAAATCTGCTTGAACAAGCCAAAAAAATCACTCGTTAAATTTTGCTTGTTTTTTTTTATAATATTACTAGTCTGAACTCGAGCTAAGAAGGAATTGTAGTAATGAAGCGACTCATCTTCTTATGCGCAACAGCAATTCTTAGCTCTTAAAGACATCAAAAGCTTATGTAACTGTTTTAAGTTTTGCTTTCGATTTCGCTCGTCTTGTATTTTTCACTACATGTATCCGCGTAACCGTTTTTGGCGATCGTGCCAATGTGGGTTTTGCTATTTGCAAACACCGACTTTTAATTAGTTCAAATTGATGCGTAAAACGCTCAGTAGCATAAGCATCGCCAAAGATCACCACATTTTCTTGGTTATTTTTCCTAGCTGATTGGGTAAAATTAAATGAACCGGTCCACACCACTTTTTTGTTATCTTTATTCTTTGCAAAAACAATGAATTTATCGTGCATAATGTTCGACATAGTCGCCCTATTCCATCCAAAATATACATGAATGGAAATGCCTTGTTTTTGGAGCCACTGAATTTGTCCTACTTCACTTTTTAGACAACCACTGTCGGTAATTATTTCTACACGCACCCCTCGATCGCGAGCATCTACTAAAGCTTGTGCAATAGTCCTATCGGTAAGCATATATGCTGCCATGGAAATAGCTGTTTTTTCATGCGATAGTAATTCTAATAACAACTTATGCACATCATCATCGGGAGGAAAAAATACATTGATCTTGTCTACATCAAGTTCTGCTAATGTGATGACAATTGGCGCAGAAGGCAATTCTTGTGGCTGAACGCTAGCACTGGAATTACTTCTACATTCAGCTGTACAATTATCTGAATATTGATCTTCGAGTAATTCTTCTTCTGATATACCAACAATAAAATGTGTTTTACCATAAGCTGAGGGCAAGGTGATGGGAAACGTTGGTGACACTACGATTGTCAACAATAACCAGAAAGGACATGCTTTATGGATTTTCATTATACTCCTTTTTTATCACCTCATGTGAGTGTGATGTAATCTACTCAATTTTCATTGGTGCACGCAACATTCTAAAACTTCCAACGCACTTCCATTTCAGCGCTCGTATCACCATGCTCATCGCGAACTGCTTTTAGTCTGATATCATCGGACAATAGATAGTCAACTTCAAAGCGCGTGTCTTCGGTTAACGTAAAATTCTTCTGCAAATAAGCTCGTAATTGATCGGTAATTTCTACTTCTAGCCCGCCACGTACATCGCCACGTGCTGTTTGATCATTATAACTTGGCACCACATGAATGTACCGCAGCGGTTTCAACAATCGCTGCACATAGCGATCCATGAGTGAAAATGATTGGTCAGAACTAAAAATAAGATTTTTTAAATTGTTGGCAAGCAACGCTGGTATCACCAAACTTAATGAATCAGATTCTGAGCCTGCAAGTAGTAGCCCAATTATTTGCTCTTCGGTAAGTGTTGGAGAAGCTTCAAGCACTACATGGGGATGTTGCAGCGTGCCCGAAATGTGTAGGTTAACTTGATATTGTTTGATGCGATTTTTTGCAAGAACCTGGATAATTGGATCATCAGTCTGATGAGTAAATTGTAGGGTTCCTTTGGTAATGTGTAATGGTTTATAAGGAAAATTAAATTCACCCGAAAGAAAATCGATATTGCCAGTCACGCGAGGATGACACACTGATCCATCAAGATGTACCGATAATTTTGCATGCGTTTCTAAAAAATTAGTTTTTATCCGCACCGGATCTTTGGTCTTCAAATTGACATCCCACAACATATCATAGTGCTCATTATTGAATAATGAACGTGTGGTACTAAACATGTCCCGCGATAATTGCGAAGAAAATATGTTATATTTCAATTGTGCTCTGTCAATAAGCAACTCACCCTTGAGATATGGTTGCTCTTGCCCGCGTTGCGTATATAATAAAGATCCCGAAATTACAGCAAAAAAATCCCGCGTCCAGTTAATAAAACAGTTGTTGAGCAACACAGGAATGTGCACAAAATGCAACGTCAAGTCATCATTAAATAATAACGTCGCTCGATCACATGTTAATGATCCACGGTGAAATAGTCCTTTGATATCGCGAAACTCGACATTCTTGCGCTGTACGTCAATAGCAAACCGTGCAAATAGACCTTGTATAACATTGTGTACGTGAGGCATACGAAGTGCCGCATGCGACATATTCAACGCACCATATATAATTTTTTCTCTCAGCAGTACATCAAGCTCAGCGTCACCATCAATTTGCATCATTGTGGTTCCACTAAGATTCAACAACCATCGCATAAATGCTCCATCAATTGTTGCATGAAATTTATTTGGTTCATGCAATGAGCTTATCAAACCAAAATAATTGTGATGCACGTCTTTGACTGAGCACGAGGTTATATGGGGATGCGGAGCATACTTGCCAACTGCATAATACCGCACATTTTCATAGGTGCCGTCCAATACGATGTTATTGTTGGCGCATGCGCCAATTCCAGATAGGTGTGCTATCCGGTCATCGGAACCATTTTTAAGAATTGCGCTATACGTCAGTATCACGTCTCGTGGGCATGCATCAATAATCACTTGCGCATTATTGGGCAACAAGTGCCAGGCATCGCCACTTAGCGAAGAAATAGATGAGGAATTGTGCAGATCCAGATGTACTTGGAGTTCCGGCAAGGTAGCATACCATGTACCCGCAAAGAATGGAGTGTGGGACCGTGTCATGGAAACGGTTCCCGATGCTTCATCAGATTTAATTTCTGAGGTTACCACAAGACTATCTGCAATCAGATAATTGTGCATGATAAGATCAGAAATAGTCAGTGTTGTGCTTAATGCATAATCAGTTGCAGATTTTGTACAATAAGCCTGCAGCTTTGCCTCACCACCAAGCTGTTGTAACGTTTCATTGTTAGCGAAATATCCTAACGTTGCTAGCGGCACATGCGCCGCAACATCACACGATGCTCGCCCATCATGATATGAGAATTGATCAACGGCTACTACACATTGATCATCAACACTTCGCATAACAATAGTGCCTTGCTCATCAAAATTCCCTTTTATTACATAGAGCACAGGAGTCGGCGTATGCACTAAACAAGAGCCCTCTATTGAATAATGCAACTTAGTTTGATCAGCTGTAGCAGATGTTGTGTGTAACAAGATTTTGCTATCGCCTTGTTGCGCATAGTAGTGTCCATCACAGATTAGTGCAATATCTTGTAAATTAATTGTCGCCTTCAATGCTGTGTCATTTCTTTTTAATTCAGTAGAAGCGGACAAACAGACTTTACGTTTTTTTTCTACATCGCATAGACATATCTGACCATGTTCAATGAGCAATGATCGTAAAAGAATAGGAACTTTGTTATTAAAGCTAGTGCGTAATGCTTCAACAAAATCTGATAAGCCAAGTGAGGTGTCATGCCACGATGAATTGCCACGACCGTGATGAATTTCGATATGTAAATGTGCAACTCGTTTAAAAATTATATCAAGCCATGAACACGCGATAACAAAGCGTTCAGCGCTCCAGCTCCACTGCGTGCCTTGTGAACTTGCATACGCATTTTCAAATTCGATAGATGGTTGAAAAAGATTAAGAGAACGCACACGGCCAGTCACAGTTCCTTCAAAGGCTTTGCCCATACTCTGCAAAACAGCACTGCCAATGCGCTCTTGCGTCCACGGATCATGCTGCAGATACCACAACGTTGCAAGGAGCCCTATGCAAACGCTGATTAAAATCTGCCTAATCATGGATCACCTATGTTATGTGAGGGGCAACCACGTACCGTGATACGTATATTTTCGTAAAAATGATGAGTGGGATACTGCATTACTTAATGCATATAACACAGACCTGCTCGTGTCAGTTAAGTATACTGCACCAGAACTGATAACACCATGCTCGTAACAAAGGATGCGATTATTTACAAATGTAATCGGCTTGCTTAATGTAGTCCCCGGACTTGCAGGTGGACCTTTAACATGAGGCACCGTGCCAAAAAAAACTCCAGGCGATAAATAGTAGGTATGATCATTAAAATGATAACACCGCTGCACCGGGTCTAAGATAATTTCTTGTTGTTGACCAAGCATGAGCGCCGATTGCTGAGCATAGCGGCACACGGTTGCTAAGGTGTCGATATCTGCACGAACTAACCATGCACGCATGAAGGAAAAACTGCTTGCGGTAATCATGGTGAGCACTGCTACGAGTGCTGTAACAATCATGCATTCGATGAGGGTAAATGCTGGGATTGAAAACTTCATATATTCCAGGTTTTATTATTCGGAATTATGGTTCGACTATGTTCACCACGAACGGGTTTTTATATTTTTCATTAACTATATGTTTTTACATCAGCTAACTATTATATCATGCACAGCAGCTTATTATCATTAATTAACCGGTAGCTCTTGAAATTTTTCGGTTGTTTGCATATGCAGTAAACTAATAATTCCGTTCGTGGTGAGCATAGTCGAACCATAAGTCCTTATATTTATTACTCCACTATCTCCTGCTCAACCGCAGCTGCAGATAACACTTCTTCAATCGTCGTGAGCCCTTGGCGGATTTTGCGTATACCGTCTTGTAACAGTAATGTCATTCCATCGAGTATCGCTTGTCGACGAATTTGTCCCGTATCTGCACGCATCATGGTAAGCCGCGCTATTTCTGCGGTCATCTCCATGATTTCAAATATCGCAAGTCGCCCTCGATAGCCAGTATTGGTACATTCATCGCAGCCGACTGGTTTGTAGAAGGTGATTTTTGCAGCTTCCTGCGGCGTGAGCCCAATATTTTTTATAAGTTCGGCTGACGGTTTGTATGCCTGCTTACATTTTGGACATAATTTGCGCACCAAGCGTTGTGCGCAAATGGAAACTACGGATGATGCTATTAAGAATGGTTCCAGTCCCATGTCAACCAACCGCGTAACGGAAGCTGGTGCGCTATTAGTATGCAAGGTACTCAGCACTAAGTGACCCGTAAGCGCTGCCTGGATGGCAATCTGTGCCGTTTCTTGGTCGCGCGTTTCACCAATCATCACAATATCTGGGTCTTGACGCAAAATGGAACGCAGTGCTGCTGCAAACGTCATGCCCACTTTTTCTCGTACCGCAACCTGTCCAATGCCCGGCATTTGATACTCGACGGGATCTTCCACCGTAATGATATTTACATCAGGTTTGTTAAGTTCAAATAAAATCGAATACAATGTTGTCGTTTTACCAGAACCGGTAGGACCGGTGATATAGAAAATGCCATTTGGTCGAGCAATGGTCTCTTGCACCACACGCAAATCACGCTCGCTCATGCCAATATCTTCGATTTTTGCAAAGCTGCGAGATTTATCAAGTAAACGCATAACAATACGTTCCCCCCACACTACGGGCAACACCGACACACGAATATCGATCGATTTATCAGCAATTTTGATTTCAATTCTGCCATCTTGCGGTACACGTTTTTCTGCAATATTGAGTCCAGCCATAATTTTAATACGCGATGTCAGAGCTCCCTGTACCCGTTTTGGCGGACTCATTACATTATAAAGAACACCATCAATGCGGTAGCGCACAATAACTTCTTTTTCGAATGGCTCGATGTGAATATCAGATGCTCCGCGTTTGGCAGCTTGGAACAAAATGTGATTTACGAGTTTTATAATTGGCGCTTCAGTCGCCATGGAAAGAATATCTTTTTCTTCTATAGCTTCAAAAGCAACGCTTTCTTCAGCTCCTTTTTCCTCAGCAAGTTCTTCTATCATCTGCTTGGTGCCTTCAAGCGGATAATACCTATTGATGGAATCCATAATTACTTTTTCAGTAGACACGGCAATGCCGAGCCCGCCACCCAAAAGCAAGTTGAGTTCATCAATGGGTTGAAATTGCAATGGATTCACGGTCGCTACAATGGTATGGCCTTCGATAACCAGAGGCATAACAACATTTTCACGCAAGAAGCGTAGGGGAACTTTGCCCAGCAGATTAACATCAACAATTCGTTCACTAATGGTTTCTAGATAAGGAACGCCTACATAGGTTGCAAGTTGCTGGGCGAGAACCTCAGGCGCAATAAATTTCTTAGAAAGAAGACATTGTTCAAAGGTAGTATTCGTTTTGACGCTTTCTTGCAGACATTCTTGCATCTGATTTTCTGCAAGTAATCCTGCATCCCGCAGTACTTGAGCAAATGGCTTTTTTATCATGAATCAATTCCCCAAAACTCCATCCGCCGCTGCTACGCCTTAGCCTTTCAGGCGTCGGCGAGCTAAGGCGTGATAGTCACGACGTAGCTTAAAATCACACTGAATTTTTAACGAAAGCGGCTTAGCAAAGTCGGACATTTTTTTTGAACCTTCTTCAAAAATCAAGTATCGCGTACAACATGCAAAATAGCAACAGATTAGGGTAATAAGGCTTGGAAATTAGCACTATTTGGGAATCTACGATCTTGCCTGCTTGCAACATATGTGGTACGTTTTTACTATTACGTAAGGATGTTCATGAATCAATGGTATCAAAAAATAATAGTGCTCGTTGTATGCTCGCTTATATATAACGCGCTTTTAGCTCCACCCGCAACGCCGCGCTCTCCAATACCAGGCAAACCGCAGAGCGAAGAAGAACTTAGTAAAAAAATGCTCAGCAAATTGAGCTTTGAAGATCTTAAAAAACGCAAGAATGAGCTCATTGCTTCTGGATCCAAAGAAATTGCGATTAAATACCTCCAGAAAATGATCGGCCTTGTGAATACGGTAGAAGAAATTTCAGAGCTTATGCTTGAACTTGCCGATATATATTTTGATCTTGGCACCCTGGAAAAGTCACAACTGTTATACGAAGAATTTGCACGTCTTTACCCGGGCAATGAATATGCGGAATATGCTGCATACAAATCAATTCTGTGCGGTTTTTATGGGATGTTAGAAATTGACCGCGACCAAACAAAAACCAAAGAGACCATAAAACAATCGGAGCTCTTTCTTGCCAAGTCCACACGCTTTAAAGAATATTCGGGCGAAGTCAAAAAAATTCTTACCACCTGCGAGGAGCATCTTTTTAATAGTGAGTTAAAAGTTGCCCGATTTTATGCAAGCCAATTTCGCAATGAAGCAGCCAAAGTGCGGATTGCCAACATCGAAAAAGAGTTCACCGGCAAAATCCCTAACCTCAAACCTCGCCTTTTATTAGCTGAGGTAGAATTTGCAACATGGCAAGGTGACAAGAAAGCAGCTGAACAAAAAGCAACCGAACTTGCTCAAAATTTCCCCGATTTTGAGATCCCTGCAAAAACAAAATCTCGCATAACAAAACCAGAAAAACCATCACTCACCATCGCTAAAAATGGTAATCGCAATTTCGCAAATGTTTTTTGATCTATGAACTCTCAACAACGTATCGATTGTGGCAAACAAGGCGAAGAACTTGCCAGGCAGGTCTTGCGCCAAGATGGATTTACTATAATCACCAGTAATTTTCGAACACGCCTTGGCGAAATTGATGTTATTGCCAGAAAAAAAGATTTGATTGTTTTTGTCGAAGTTAAAATGCGTTCATTTCAGTATTTTGACTTAAGCTCAGTGATTACCCATAGCAAACAAAGCAAGATTATCAAAGCGGCTAAACAATTTATGGCTACCCATGATTTCGAAGATGTTTCTTATCGGTTTGATGTCGCACTAGTAGAACCTAATGCTACGGGCAAACAAAGCCTTACCTATCTGTCTGACGCCTTTCGTGAAGGCGGATTCTAGACCCTCACAGAAATTTCCTGATACACTAGAAAAACCCCGGTCATGGTGAGTAATTTGCGAGATTTTCGAGCAAATTGTATCGAACCATCCTTCGATATGCTGCTTTGCAGCTACTCAGGATGACCGACAATATAAGGATTATGTGTGCGCAATGTCATTTCTCGATTTATTACCGGCGTCATTTTAGGAGCTCTATTCTGGTTTGCTTTCGCAGCACTGCCGCCTATTTATTTTTCAACCATGTTATTGTTAATTTTATTGCAAATTATTGTGTTTGAATGGAAACGACTATTTAACATTGGCAAACCACTTTTTTGGCTTCTCATGCCAATTTATCCCATTCTGCCTTTTACCTTACTCATCATCATGAATCAAGATCCTGTGTACCGCGAACTTCTTTTCTTCTTATTTATTCTGGTATTTAGTTTTGACACCGGAAGTTATATTGTGGGCAGTTTAATTGGTAAGCATAAAATTGCCCCACATATCAGTCCGGGAAAATCATGGGAAGGGTTTTTTGGCGGCTATATTTTTGCCATCGTAGGATTTAAATTAATGTTATGGGAACAAGGAATCGCCAAAAAACTGCCATTTATTCTCTGGTTTTCGCTTACGCTGTGCATTTTGTCCTTGTCAGGAGATTTGTTCGAATCGTGGCTCAAAAGACGTGCCCACATCAAAGACTCAGGCAATCTTTTGCCAGGGCATGGTGGTTTTTTAGACCGCTTTGACGGCATTTTGTTTGCCGTGTTTTTCTTTTATTTTTGGAAAGATCATTTAGTAAAAGTTTTTGGGATTGTTTAATGAGGAAATAGCTTTATGAAAAATATGGCTGATACTGGTCTTGATAAAGAAACATGGCGTAAAATTTTTGGAGTAGTGCTTGCCCTTGCTCCTAATGCAACGGTATATCTGTTCGGCTCTCGAGCAAAAGGCTCTTATCATGATCGCTCTGATATTGATATTGCTGTAGACATCGGTGAAAAAATGAAAATTGCCAGTGTCGGAGAAATCCGCGACATGCTTAATGCATCTAATATTCCTTATAAATTTGATGTTGTAGATTTGTATGGTATCGATGAACGCTTGCGCTCGATAATTTTGAAGGAAGGGATTAAATGGGTACCCCAATAACAAAACAGTCTATATTTGAACAAGAACTAATCACGTTACATGACTCACTCAAGATTCTATCGGATACATCTGAAGATAATAAGTATTACAAAGCATTTCGTGATTCTGTAATAAAGAGGTTCGAATATTGTGCTGATAGCATCTGGAAACTGTTGAAAGAATATTTAGAAAAACAACACGGTCTTGATGTTCCAACAACACCAAAGGGTGTTTATAAATATGCACTTGATGCAAAAATTATTACTCCTGAAGAATATCCGATATTCATAGATATTGTGGAAGACAGAAACAGAACATCTCACTGTTACAATGAATTTATTGCTGAAGAAGTCAGCGAGATGTGTTATCACTATTACACTGCTATGAAAACCGTATTTGATCGTATGAAAAGCTAATCCCTAAACCCTACCATACAGTGTTTTTCTTTTCCTTTTGGAAAGATCATTTAGTAAAAGTTTTTGGGATTGTTTAATTTGTTAAATAGCAGGTTGATAGGGTTTATTGATACCGAGCAATCCTAGCAAGGCCTTATAAGCACGGATTCCATCGCTCGGTGTTTCAACAATTGGGCATGCGTAAGGATAAAATTGTGCACCATGACCAATAATCCCGCCTAGACACATGATTTTTGATAAGAGATATTTATGAGCATCGTCTGATTTCATAAGACCTTTTAAGATAAGATAATTTGCAAGTACCCCAATAATTGGCCCACTTATTGCAACAAGAAGATCTTTGAAGGGAGTTCGTTTGGTATCTTTTTTCCATGCAGGGTAAAATTCTGCCCCAGCGGGATGAAAACCAACAAAATTGAGTGTCATTTTACCAGGTATCTTGCGTGGAAAATCGGGTCTGGAAAAGCCGATATAGGTGTCACTATTAACCCCATAAAGTAGTTTTACCGTTAATGCATGGGCCATCTCATGAATCACCGTTGTCCCTGTCATAATGCCATAGGCTAACGAGGCATCTTTAAGAACTCCGCCCGTGGTTGCTCCTGAAGCATAGCTACAAGGAGAAAAAAATAGAATAATGACTGAAAATAGTAATTTTTTCATAAACTTCCTGAATTCTGAAATTTAACCGTAGATATAATTCAGTCTAAACGTAGGATTTATTTTGTAAAATGGGGAAGCTGAAAGGCAAATTTATCAGAATTCTTTAGTTATCGTGTTCAAGAAATCATCGATTTGTTCATATGAATAAAGGTAATATACTGGCTTTTCGTCTTTGTAGAGATTTAATTGTTCTTGAATGCCAGCATCAAAGCGTTTATTAAAATTCCATACATAGCGCAGAAGTTTTAGGAATTTTCTATTAAACATGTTCTCTGGACATCCAGCAGGGCTACATTCTCTTACACGACCATGATTGCACACGGCTCTGCGTAAAATATTAAACATGCATCGCCAGCGAGGAGTTTTAAGATAAATAATCATGTCCGCTTTTGCAAGACGGTCTGGCACTGTCTTCATGCTGCAGCCTTCTAGAACCCACACATCTAAATTGCACAACTCATCATGTTTTGCCTTGAATTCTTCTTTTGGCACTTCCTGCCAGCTAGGAGAAAAAAAATATTGATCTAAATGATATAGCGGTACATGTAACAATGCCGCTAATTTTTTTGCCAAAGTTGTTTTGCCTGAACCTGCATTACCGATAACGGCTATTTTTTTGAACATAAAAAAACCTTAATACTCAATAATTTTGCTTTTAACTAGCGTTTTATAATTATTTTAGTATACCATACTTATTGGTGAATTTTAGAAGAGGTCAAAAATAATAATGAAAAGCTTAATACCACAATTCAATCCTCGCTATTTATACGATGAAGCAGGCAATAAGCGGGGCGTTCTCATAAAAGCCAAAGAGTTTGAAAAAATCATTGAACAACTCGAAGAGCTTTATGATCTTGAAGAAATAAAGGATATAGAAAAAAAACCTCAAAAAGCGCGTTCGCTCGAAGCTATCATGGCCGAGAGAGAGAAAAGAAAAAAATGACGTTTCGGTCAAATATCAAAAATTACAAAATCAAATTCACGCCATCTGCCGAAAAAACTCTTCTTAAACTTGATGATCAAACTGCGCAAAAGATACAAAAAAAATTGATTGCGTTAGTTAGCGGTACTGAAAATCTAAATATTAAGAAAATGAAAGGGTCATCTAATCCGCCACAATATCGGCTCAAGTCAGGAGATTATCGTATAATCTATGAAATTCATCACGAAATCATCACCATACTTGTTATCAAAGTAGGTCACAGAAGGGAAATTTATGAAAAGTAAAAAATATATCGAGCCGCAATATCTTTATGATAGCAAAAATAAACCAACTGATGTTTATCTGAACATAGAAGATTTTGAAGCTCTTATGAAAAAATTTGAGAAATTTGCCAAAAAACCAAAGGTTGAACTTAAAACAAAGAAATCATCACGTTAACTCTAAGTCACTTTAGCGAAGGCGGACAAAAAACCAACCACCTCAACTTGGGGCATGCGCTTTTCTTCTCCCGTCACCATATTTTTAACGGTTACGGTTTTGCTAGCAAGCTCATCAGATCCGAGTATTAAACAGTGCGCAGCACCAAGTTTGTTGGCTTTGCGCATCATGCTTTTCATAGAATCTCCTTCCAGCAACACTTCAACACATAACCCAGATGCGCGCATGACGTCAGCGAGAATTAAAGCAAGGGATTGTTCAGCGGTTCCCATGGGCACCACCACTTGAAGCGCCTGCTTTTGGGGTAATGCTAAGCGAGATATATAATTTTCCAAAATAAGCATCAAGCGTTCAATGCCGATCGCCGCACCAAGAGATGGCTGATCTTCAGCTCCACCAAGCTCTTTCACCAGCCCATCATAGCGGCCACCAGCACAAAAAGCATTTTGTGCGCCGAGTTGATTGCTGGCAAACTCAAACACTGTTTTGCTGTAATAATCAAGACCTCGAACCAGCGTTGGTTTGTAGACATAAGATACTGACAGCATTTGTAGCTGCAACTGCACGGCATTCCACTCTTGTTCACAAGTTGGGCACAAATTGTCAGCAATATGCGGGGCATTCTGGTACAATTCCTGGCATGTTGATATTTTGCAGTCAAAAATGCGCATAATATTTTTGTCTTTGCGTTCCATGCAGTTTGCACAAACTGCCGTACCCAACTTATCTAAAAATGCGCGAAGCTTTTCCTTAAATTTCACTCGATCTTGTGGACATCCTAAGAAATTGAGCAAAATGGCATAATTATTCATCTGCAATGTTTCATGGAAAAAGCGATCGAGCATCATAATAAATTGTGCATCTTCTGCGATTGAAGCAGCACCAATAATTTCCATGCTTATCTGATTGAATTGACGATAGCGACCCTTTTGCGGACGCTCATACCTAAACATTGGCCCCCAGGCAAATACCTTCCAGGGAATTGTTTGGATGCCATTCTCGATAAAGGCACGCACAATGGGAGCCGTATTTTCTGGTCGTAAACAGATATGTTCGATTTCTTGATCTTCATGTTGGCCATCCCCTCGATGTTCAATTAAAAACATTTCTTTAGAAACAACATCAGTCGCGGTGCCAAGTGAACGGGTAAACAACTCCGTATGCTCAATGATTGGCGTAGCAATTTGCGAGAAACGGTACAAAGCCAAATGATGAGAAATTTTTTCGATAATAAAATTAAATAAGGTTAGATCTAAAAAATCTTGCGTGCCTTTTACACGTTTTATCATAAAAATCCCTTGCAAACATCAGGTTTAATGCTATTAGCTCATTGTACACAACCCTCTCTATTATGCAAAAAATATATATAAGGAGTAAAAACCTAAAAATTTTTATAACAAAAATATTGCATTGCTAAAATACAATTTGTTAGTTATGAGAATAACTTTGTTAAAAGTATTAAACCAATCATACTAAAGGAGAGGCAGTATGAATAAATCTTTGGGGGTACTGCTGCTACTTGCAAGCATTACACCACTACTGCAAGCTGATTGTGGCAATAATAATAATAATAATGGATGCAATGCTTGCGATTGTAAAGTTACCAGCCATAGCTTTTTCAGCGTGCGCCCGCTTTATCAAACAGCATCACCTGAGCGCGTAAGTTTGTTCCATATGCCAGATCTTATCGAAAACGGTCGCGGCGGAAATTTAGAATTAACGGTATTTGGTAGCCGGTCCACCAACAATGACAAATTATCTCGCTATTTTTCACCATTCTGCAAATGTGTATTGAATGTTAAAGAAGCAAGAAATAATTCAGTGCAAGATCTCGTTTCACAAAACTTTAACATAACAACGGTTGGTGGAACTACCATCGGTGGCACAGGATTTGAAAGTAATATTAGCTTATGCATGCGAAACTCTGAAGCTGGTATCGGTGTAACGTACCGTCACAATATCAGTCAATACTTGGACTGTGAAACCCCATGGTGGATCGAGATTTCATCGCCACTCACCTGGGTTTCAAATCGAGTAGCGGTTCTTGAACAAATTGTCACCGATGGCGGCGGACCTGCAAACATTGCTGGTTTGGGCGATCAGGTTCTTGTTGGTTCGATGGTTGACGCATTTGCTCAACCGGAATGGCAATTTGGCAGAATTAATCCGTGCGCATGCCATACTCAGGTTGGACTTGCAGATATCGAGCTAAAACTTGGTTATGAATGGCTTACCGGAGATTGTTGCGGCGTTGAATCTTTCATTGGTGTATTAATACCAACGGGTAATCGACCACGAGCTCATAATGTATTTGAACCGATCGTTGGTAACAATAGACACTGGGGTTTCATGACCGGTCACTCAGCATACTTTGATATCTGGGAAGTTGATTGCTGGAAAGTATATGGATATGTAGACACGCTCTGCAAATATCTTTTCTGCAATACCGAAATTCGTTCCTTTGACTTGAAATATCGTCCATGGAGCCGCTACCTTGAAGTTTATGCCAACCTTGCCCAAGCTCAACAAGCTGCAAATATTGCAGCAGCAGGTGGCCCAGCTAATGCATTAACCGCAGTAACGCTATCAACGCCGGGCATTAATATCTTCACTAAGCCTCTTAACGTTAAACCGCGCTTCCAATTTACGGGCAATGTTGCTCTCGGTGCTGAAAGTGGCTGTCAAGATATCGAACTTGGCTTCAACTTCTTCGCTCGCGATGCAGAATGTGTGCAACTTGCATGTCCATTTGACGATGGCGTAGCTGTTAAAGCTGACCTTGGCGGTGGTAGAACTAACAAATTCAGAACCATCAACAATAACTTAACCGCACTTGATGACGCTGCATTTAGCGTTGCTAATTATACGAATGCTGTCCTCACGGTTGATGATCTTGATCTTGAATCCGCAGCACACCCAGCAGTATTGTCATATATCATCTATGGTGCTTATGGCTATCGCTTCGAAAACGATTGCTATCCAATGTTCGCGGGCATTGGCGCGTCATACGAATTCGGCGGCGGCAATGAAGTGCTTAACCGTTGGGTATTCTGGGGTAAATTCGGCTTTAGCTTCTAAGAGAAAACCCTTAATTAATGATCACGGACAGGATAAACTCCTGTCCGTGAATTTTTTACTGTATCTTAAAATCTCAGGCCAGAATTTCTTCTGGCCTGAATATAGAGACTTTCCTAGTGATTATTGTTCCAATTTTTCCCATTTTCCAGAAGTATTTTGAATCAAACCAATAAGCTTTTGTCTGATTTTTTCCTGTAGATCTGCTGGAACATTTGGATTATTGCGCTCACGCTCTAGCGCAGTCTTTTCAACAGTTGAAAGTTCTTTTTTTGCCAGTAGAGCATTAATGCTAGCGAATGGTCCTGGAGGTGGCGGAACCTTGATTCCTGTAAGTTTAGCTAGAATTCGAGCTTCTGTGCTTGGATCTTTCTTGTTAGTTTTTAATTCTTCATATTTGTCTTCTAAAATCTTCGTTTCAAAAGCAGTAAGTGGCGCAGTTTTTGTTAACAACGTATTAACGTCAAGATTAACTGGAGGAGGAGGAGGTGGTGGTGGAACCAATTTTGCTTGAATGTTTGCTCTTAAATCACCTGGAAGATTTGGATTTTCAAGTTCACGTTCCAATGCAATTTTTTCAACATTCGTAAGAAGCGGTTTTGCTAAAAGTGCTCTAACCTTAGCAAATGGATCCACTGGTGGAGGTGGCGGAACTGGCCCACCCTTTAGTTTACCTATAATTCGAGTTTGTAAGGATTTATCCTGGTTTCTAGCCTGTAATTCTGCAAGTTTGTCTTCCAAAATTTTCGTTTCAAAAGCAGTAAGTGGCGCAGCTTTGTCTAACAATGTGTTAATGGCAAACTGAGGTGGTGTTGGCTGAGGAGGCGGAGGTGGTGGGGGTACTGTACCTGCTTTTAAAACTGTCTTATCAAATTGATCTTTTAAACTTTGTTGAAGAGCCGGCACTGATGAAAGTTGACCAATAGCGTTCTGAGCTTGTACCTTTGCTTCTTCAAACGATATAGGATTTGCAGCAGATTCCATAGCTTTTAATGCTCTCTTGGCCTCATCTTCCTTAAGTGCAAACTGATGAGCCGTCATGGCCACCATCATGTGACCACAAAAAAGCGCAGCGCATGCCGAGAGCACAAGTGCCGTCTTTTTCTTGATAAAGTTTTTCATATAAACCCTTTCTTTTTTAAATAACATTCTATGCTAATTAGAATATATCATTAATTTTTTCCATTTGTAAATAGTTTTTAAGAGATTGTACCTCGGTAATTGAGAAAATCCTTATTTTTAGCATTTTTTTAAGAATTATTAATAATCACTTAATTTTTAAAATCTTCCTCTCGTTTAATTTTTTTTATCAAACAATTTCATCTTTTATAGGCATTATCCAGCCCTGTCCTTTTTAACCAAACTATTTACAAATAGAATAATTATATGATATCTTATGAAGGACTAGATATTTAAAAATGATAATAAAAGACCTAAAAAAGGATAAAAATATGCGTATTTTAGGAATGTTATTAATTTTAACCCTAACGGCTCAAAACGCAGTCGGTCTTGTTTATTCCCATGATGACATAGTTGGCAGATTAAAAAAATACGCAGAAGCCAATAACTTCAACCTTACTTCCAGAACGGATATGGAAGATTATTTACTACGCGCGAAACAATATTTAAAAGATTTTTATAAAGATGATACAGGGAATTTTACTATTATCGATAAACTATCACCGCAAGATGCCGATGTGCGATCTATCCTACAAAATGTGACTCAGGAGAAATCTGGTCTTATAAGCGAGGCTTGGACGTTTATAGGTGGTGGAGAGGAACATCCCGGAAGAACTCCAGTAAACACTACGCATGCCTGGGCGCAAGATATAACCGAATTTAAAAAAATTCGTGATGCATTTTACAAAAAATATATTACCGACGTGCCTTTTATGGTAAGCGGTAAAGTAAGTGATAAGGATGCTAAAAATCAAATAGCTCTTTATTTAAATCAAGCATCCAGAACACTTGCTGCTGAACATCCTTATCTTTACTATACGTTAAGTGCATTTAAGGACTCGGAAAACCCAAAATTAACACAAGCAATGTTAACAGGCCAAAAATATGTTGAGCTTAAAAAACAAATTCCTCAACAATCTCTCGCAGAAGCTAAACTCAAACTGTTATTCCTCGAACTTCTTAAACAATATGCCCAGAAAAATCACTTTACCTTAACAAATCCGCTCGATAATGAGCTGTATCTCAAACGCGCCAAACAAGTTATTACTACTTCAGAGCCATGGACAAAATATGGTTCAACAGAGGCAGCAAAAAAACTGGTCGCAGATTTAACCTTAGAAGATGTTGCGGTAAAAAATATGATCGACGTAGAAGCACTTGAAAGATATTCCGATTCGATTCCTTATCTATCAAAGAAATATCAAGTTGATACAAATAAAGAACTACCAAAAGCATTTCTCGATGCACGCACGTTCGCTTATACAGCATTTGCTATTAACTCACCGCCATCTCCTGAAACAGATGTAACTGAATATTTGCAATATGCTAAAATGGTATTAGAAAATGAGTTTCCATTCCTATTCTATAACCTTGCTGCATTCGACCTTGCAGAAATCGCAAGCACTGATCTGAAGGAAATTCTTAATCAAGACAAAGTAAAGGCTGCAATACAACAACAGAAACAACAACCGCAACAAGGCAATCAACCCCCACAGCAAGGCCAGCAACCCCCACAAATTCAGAAGCAAATTCCGCCAATTCAACAACAGCAGCAACCGTTGCAATCGCCACTACAACCAAAGCAGCCACAGCAAGGCCTGCAGCAAATTCAACAACAGCCACCGAAGCAACCACAACAAGGCCAGCAACAAATTCAACAACAGCCACAGCAACAACAGCAACAATTAACTCGAGAGCAGGAGCAGGCACTACATTTAGAACTTCTGCGAAAAGCTCAAGAAGCGGCCAGAAAATAATTAAAATAAATAGCAGTCTCCATTGAACAATATTGTATCAATGGAGACTGCTTATTTATTTTGCCATCGATTCTTGCTACAGTAACACCAAAAGTCTCATGAAAAAGGAGTTTCATGGTTACCTCAATTCGAATGATGACACGCATTGCATGTAGCAAGTACGTAGGCATTGCTTTGTTAGTTATATGGTCATATGTAACTACTGCGTCTGTAAAAGAAGGAACACACATGCAGAAAACTATTCTGGTGGTAGGCGGTGCAGGCTACATAGGTTCCCACACCGCATATCAGCTCGCTCAACTTGGCTATCATGTCGTTATCTTGGATAAGCTTCTCCATAAACAACCCTGGCCACATACTTGGGCAACACTCATACATGCAGATTTTGGCGACAAAGAGATGTTGCATACTATTTTTACCAAATATCATGTTGAAGCGGTCATGCATTTTGCGGCATTCATCGAAGTTGGTCGCTCGGTGAAAGAACCAGCATCCTATTATGACAACAACGTGGTGAAAACACTCACATTGCTCAATAGCATGCTCGAACACGGTGTAAAAACTATCATCTTCTCTTCAAGTTGCGCAGTCTACGGCACGCCACAAAAATTACCACTCACTGAAGATCACCCAAAAAACCCTATAAGTCCCTATGGCACAACAAAGCTCATGATCGAAATGATCCTGCAAGATTACGCAACGGCCTATGATCTGCACTATGTTGCCTTGCGCTATTTTAATGCAGCGGGCGCCTTGCCTGAACATGGCTTAGGCGAATATCATGATCCAGAAAGTCATGTTATTCCATTATTGCTGCGGGCGGCTCGCAATAAGACCATTTTTAATATTTTCGGCACTGATCATGCAACGCCCGATGGTACCTGTATTCGTGATTATTTGCATGTATTGGATATTGCAGATGCGCATGTCAAGGCGCTCGCTTACTTGCAAGCAGGCAACCCAAGCGAATGTTTTAATTTGGGAACTGGAACTGGTGCTTCGGTAAAAGAATTAATAGGCGCTGTGGAAAAAGTTTGCGGTACTTCGTTGACTATTAATTATGCAAGCAAACGAGCGGGCGATCCTGCAATTTTGGTTGCCGACCCACGTAAAGCGCGCGATGTGCTCGGCTGGCAACCGCACTATTCTGATTTGACTAAGATTTTGCGCGATGCTTATGAGTTTGAGAATTTGGTAAAGGGTCTTGCCACCCTTGGGGCACCTAAGAGCGTTGCCCTTAGGAATCCTTGATAAGAAATTTATATTTTAGACCTTATCCAAAAATCCATCATTTTTTTCGTTAGGGATCTTGTCATCCTAACAGCGGACATATTAAATTCGTTCTTTGCCGCATAACTTATCTTTAAATATTCATACTTTTTTTTCGTTAAGGGTCTCGTAACCCTTAACAATGTACGCCAAGGGACTTTGTCCCTTTGGAATCCCTGTATACGCTTGAAATGTGGCCACACGCGTCTGCCTACTTCGCTAAGCTTCGCAGGCAAGTCGCTTCGGGGTCGCATGATTACGCACCCTTTCGTAAACAAATGTGCGTGGCGTGTCTAATATCAATCCGAGATACATTTCTTTTTTTACACAATATTGTTGTGTGCTATCATGCCCACATACAAGCTAGATCGGCATTTAGATATATATGTAGCCGGTTGAGCTCGCAGGTGCCATGCGAACACCATGCAACATCTTGCCAGTGAGTCGCGTACCAATTCCCTTGATTTAAATCTTGCCGGGAGCTTGTTGATGAAGGTTGGTGCAGAGCATGGGTAACCCGCAGCCGTCAGGCGAGTGGTCGCCGTTCGAGCGAAATGAGTGGGTCCAGGGCAGCAGCCATGGCGTCCGTTGTTAGAGGTGACGAGACCTCTAACGAAAAGAATTTTTACTCTGCACCATGACATTTTTTATATTTCTTGCCAGAACCACACGGACAAGGATCATTTCTACCCACGGTTGGTGCACTTGATTCAGTTCGTTTGCGCGTTGTTTCATCAGTGGTATCAGTTGAGGCGGTAAAATTAAGTTGATCAAGTTCTCGTTGGCGACGTTGTTCAAGTGCATGTTGGTCAAAGCGCTCAATATTCATGTGGAAAATATGATGCACAATATCAAATCTAATATTGGCCATCATTTCCTGGAACATGGCAAATGCTTCTTTTTTGTACTCGATGAGTGGATTTTTTTGTCCCCAGCTGCGCAGGCCAATGCCTTCACGCAAATGATCAAGGTTGAGCATGTGCATCTTCCAAGCATTATCGATGGTTTCCAACATGAGCCATTTTTCTGCTGACTGCACAAGTTCCTGTTGTTTCTGCGCGCCGCGATAGAGCTCATACTGCTCGAGCAAGTAAGCAAGCAGGTCTTTTTCAAACTGCTCACGATTGCTTATGTTAAATGGTTGCGCTTTGAGCACATCTTCTTTTAGTCCTGTCAACTTTGACACAAAGGTAAGAGCTTCAGCAGCCTGCTCTTTGGTCATGTTGCGAGTTGGGAAGAATCGTGCACATAAATCTTCAACACTACCGGCAACTAAATCACGCACGAGTTCAAATATAGCTTCAGAACCTTCAAGTACTGAGCGGCGATAGCCATAAATTACTTTACGCTGCTGGTTGAGCACATCGTCATACTCAAGTGTGTAGCGACGAATTTCAAAATTATGTTTTTCAACTTTTTCTTGTGCACGCTCAATAGTTTTTGACACAAAGCTTGATTCGATAACTTCATCTTCTTTCATGCCAAAACGTTCCATATTTTTCTTGAGCGATTCGCCCGCAAAGCGACGAATGAGATCATCTTCGAGTGAAATATAAAAGCGCGATTCTCCTGGATCACCTTGACGGCCTGAGCGTCCGCGCAGCTGATTATCGATACGGCGACTTTCGTGACGTTCGGTGCCCAAAATATACAAACCACCTGCTTGACGTGATTCTGGCGTAAGTTTTATATCTGTTCCACGACCTGCCATGTTGGTAGCAATCGTCACGTGGCCCGCCTCACCCGCATGCTCCACAATTTCCGCTTCACGTGCGTGATTTTTTGCATTTAACACATCGTGAGGAATACCACTCGCAGTAAGCACATTGCTGAGCAACTCAGAAGTTTCTACGGCGACAGTACCAATCAGTACTGGCTGCTTGCGTATATAACGTTCTTTCACGTCATCAACAATAGCTTTGAATTTTGCATTTTGCGTGAGGAAAATAAGATCGGGTTTGTCTTGTCTAATCATTGGCTGATTAGTAGGAACTGAAACAACACCAAGTTTGTAAATCTTGTAAAACTCTTCAGCTTCGGTCGCTGCCGTACCGGTCATACCCGCAAGTTTTTTGTAGAGTCTGAAATAGTTTTGCAGCGTAATCGTTGCAAGCGTTTGTGTTTCGCGTTCAATTTCAACACCTTCTTTTGCTTCTAGTGCCTGGTGCAAGCCATCGCTATAGCGTCGACCTTGCAAGATGCGGCCAGTAAATTCATCAACAATGAGCACTTGACCTTCAGCAACTACATAATCAACATCGCGGCGGAAAATGGCATGCGCACGTAATGCCTGACTGATGTGGTGCAACAATGTCAGATGCTCAATGGCATACAAATTCTTAATGCCAAAAGCTTTTTCAATTTTATCGATGCCCGCTTCCGTCGGTTGCACGGTGCGCTCTTTTTCATCAACTTGATAATCGACATCTTTTTTCAAGTGGCGCACTACCGCATCAGCTTTGATATATAAATCGCTGCTTTCTTGCGCTGCACCAGAAATGATGAGAGGGGTACGCGCTTCGTCGATCAAGATCGAGTCAACTTCGTCAACAATGGCATAATTAAGATCGCGCTGCACATAATCTTCTAGACGGAATTTCATGTTATCGCGCAAATAATCAAAACCGAGTTCGTTATTGGTAGCATAGAGAATATCGCTGTTGTAAAGTTCTTTGCGTTTGTGATCCTCGGTATTATTTTGCAGAATTCCTACCGAAAGTCCTAAGAAACTATAAATCGGCATCATCCACTCGGCATCGCGGCGCGCTAAATAGTCGTTGACGGTGACTAGGTGTGAGCCTTTACCGGGAAGAGCATTCAGATAGAGTGGCAAGGTTGCTGTTAATGTTTTACCTTCCCCTGTTTTCATTTCTGCAATATTGCCTTGATACAACACCACGCCACCTACTAACTGCACATCATAGTGACGCTGCTTGAGGCGACGTTGCGACACTTCACGTACCACCGCAAATGCTTCGGGCAAAATTTCATCAATGGTTTTACCACGACTGAGCTGTTCACGAAATTCATTGGTTTTTAGAGAAAGGCGCTCATCCGAGAGCTCACAAATGCGTTCGCCAAGATAATTTATTTGCTCCACAATCGGCTTAATGCGTTTGAGCTGACGCGAATTGTTGGTGCCTAAAATTTTTGCTAATAAACGTGCAAACATTATTTTCCTCGCACTATCGTTAATTTTTTATTTTTCCGTTCGTGGTGAGCCCTTCGACAGGCTCAGGACAGCCGTCAAGCCATAAGTCCTTAAAATATTAAAGTCTATTTTCGAAGTGTAGCTCTATAGTCTAAATCACCCGCGCCTGCATCGTAAATACTTTATAATAGTTCTATCAAATTCTTTATACTATAAGAATAAATAGTGAATATTAAAAACAGGTATTTATCAGGTAATTTTTGTACAAATTTATGATTAGATTACTGTAACACAAAGTGTTTGAAGAGACAAATTCAGGTCTTTTTTTAACTTCTGAGCAATGCCACAACCGTCATTTGCCGGCCAGCCAAGGGACCTTGGCGACGATGGGAATAAAAAGAATGATTACAGATTGTGCAGAAATTGAAGGCGCTGTTTATCTGCTCTGACGAAATTCCCAGCTCCTGCAACTGCATCTGAATAAGTAATGGCATATCAAAGAAATGATGCCCTCCATTAATAAATATTGCATCCGATTGATAGTCCGGATGCATAACATGGTAAAAATGAGCCTGAACCTCATAACAACAAACCTTCGCACAAGGACCAATAAAGATTTGAAGTTTACCAGGTTGCGCACCACGATTACGCAATTCTAGTGCGGCAATCAGCACGATGCCATCAACTACACCACGCCAGCCGGCATGCACAACACTCACCGCATGAATATCGGGTGCGTAAATAACTACCGGCACACAATCAGCCGTGAGAACGCCGATGCCAATCTTTGGCAATTGAGTTGCAAGAAAATCTCCCTCATCGCTAAAAGGTATAAGAGATTGCGCATGTTCAATAAAAACACCCTTTGTGCGATGCTCTTGACGCAGGAACATGAGATGTTCAAGTTGCAAGTCTTTTTTAAGATTTGCATAACCTGGAATGGCAAAGAGCTTATCAACTGATGGCGATGTAGTTGTTAAGCCATGATCATGAGGCGAAAGAGCACTGCTTGCATCGCCAAAATATATATGCAAATTCTCGTGTTGATAGAAGAGTGGCATGATAAGCTCATTTTTATTATAAAATTTTCGTATAGACCTGCTTGAGCGTCTCAAGCTGTTTGCTGAGTACATCAGCTTCTGCCCCGAGTAGACCATATTGATTACGGGTCATTACCATGGCACTGAGCAACCGCTCATTCCAGAACGTTAGATCTTTTGGATAATCACGATTATTTCTGCGCATATGCTCAAGCAGCGTTGCTTGTTGTTTGCTTCTGAGCAAAGCAAGTTCGCGTGCAAAAATTCCTGCAGCACCATCACGCACATCAGTAAGTACGGCAAACGAACGGTTTTGGCGCAAAATAGTTTGTAAGAGCTCTAAAGCTGTCTGCAGTTTTTTAAGCGCCCCGGATAACCATTGCGCTTGCGCAGGAAATGCATTTGGCAATTGACTCACGCGGGTAATTGCACACATATCAAGTTCAAGAAAATCTAGATAATCGGAGGCATTGAGCGCCGTTTTTTTGATCGCGGTAAATAGTTCTTCAAGCGCTTGCTCATGATGTTTGCTTACACGCAATTTACCAGAATTAACATCCCAATATGCTTCAAGAATCGACAGGCCTTCTTTATATTTTTCGGAAATCACTTTATAGACCATGGCAGGGCTGCACGATAATGCGAGAGCTGGTGGAACTGGTTGAATAGTGTGTGCCGTATAGGTACTACGAGCAAAGCCGACGGCTATCATTAAACTACTCAGTAACAAAGTCTTAATTGGCATATTCATAATAACCTCTAGGTCTAAATATCAGTTTGGAAAGTGATTAATAATTGTATAGCTAGTGTAGCATTATGGGATTAATGGTGCAAAAGGGGCATTTTTGTCAAGGTCTTGTCACCTTAACAATGGACATAAACATTTCAGCTCTTCTCTTAATTCAAAGATCTCTGTTTCGTTAGGGTTCTTGTCAACCCTAACAACGGACACCAAGGCTGCGCCTTTGGAATCCCTATACGCTTGAAGTGTGGCCACACCCGCCTACGCTTATCCAGGCCTTCTGGCTTGGCAAGCTACGGCGTGACGCGCGCGCCTATAATTAATCGCCTGTCCTGAGTAGCGAAGCGTATCGAAGGGCATGATTACGCACCTTTTCGTAAACAAAATGTGCGTGGCGTGTCGAAATATCGACCCGAGATCCATTTCTTATTTTTACACAATTTTATTGGGTGCTATCATGCCCACACGTCAAGCTAGATCGGTCACTATTTTCTAAATTGAGATTAAACATATGTACTCAGGTTGCGCTCGCAGGTGCCATGCGAACACCATGCACCTACTTGCCCGCGAGTCGCGTACCAATTCCCTTGATTTAAATCTCGCCGGTACCTTGTTGATGAAGGTTGGTGCAGAGCATGCCCTTCGACAGGCTCAGGATAAAGTCCACCCGCAGTAGTCATTAGGCGAGTGTAGGCCCCAGGCGGAGCAAAGCGAAGGCTGGGTAAAGTAGTCGCCGTTCGAGCGAAATGAAGGGTCCAGGGCGAAGCCTTGGCGTCCGTTGTTAGGGGGTGACGAGACCCCCTAACAAAAAAGAAAATATTTTTCGAAGAAGTGTGCTAAATTAAATTATTATGATTATAGGTATCGGAATCGACTCTGTAGAAATTCATCGCTTTGCCGATTGGCATCTAAAAAGCTCCACTTCCTTAAAAAGAATTTTCAGCGAGGCTGAAATAAACTATTGCCTAAGAATTCAATCAAAAAGCGCTGAGCGTTTTGCTGCCCGCTTTGCGGCCCGCGAGGCATTGTTCAAGGCTTTAACTCCCATCTTAAAAAAGCCACCGCCTCTTCTGACCTTAGCCAGAAATGTTGAACTCGTGCAAACCAAAAAAAGGCCTTTTGCTACACATAAATCCGTCAATTCTGGAGGCATACACTTTTTCATCAGAGCATCAGCTTAAAATTCATGTAAGCCTGACGCATACCAAAACTACAGCAACCGCTTTTGTAATTCTGGAAAGTGCCCTAAAATAGGCAACTTTAAACCATCTGCAGTTGACAATTGCCCTAAAAGCTATAAAGTTAAAGAATATTTCAACTCTTATCTGAGAAAAACTTCTTTTTCCTCCCATTTTATTAGTTGATATGAAATGTAAATCGCGGGGTAGAGCAGCCTGGTAGCTCGTTGGGCTCATAACCCAAAGGTCGCTGGTTCAAATCCAGCCCCCGCAACCAGTCTTTCGCCCAGGCTCACTAAAGTTCGCCCGGGGCCCTTAATAAAAACGCCCTTTAGTCCGGCGAAGTTTAAACGAAGACGGATGGCTGACGCCACCCTTGCATTAGAAAAAAATTAACCAAAAAGAAACCCCGCGGAGAATTTATTCCCTGCGGGGTTTCTTTTTTTGCTCGGTTTTTTAATTATTTACCTGGACCACCATCATTAAACAATTTTTTCAAATCACCACTTGCACCCATGCTACCAAGAGCGCCACCAGTCAGTAGTCCCGTACCAAACAACCAAATATTAGGC
>JABDCY010000018.1 GCA_013287855.1 Candidatus Babelota bacterium
CACTCTCCATTGCATTGGCGCCACTACCCTTAAGGAATATAAAAAATACATAGAAAAAGATGCAGCCCTTGAACGACGTTTCCAAAAAGTAATGGTAGAAGAACCAAGCGTTGAAGATGCGATTTCGATTTTGCGCGGTCTCAAAGAACGCTATGAGCTGCATCATGGCATTCACATCAAAGACCAGGCACTCGTTGATGCGGTTCTGCTATCAACAAAATATGTTCCTGATCGTTTCTTGCCCGACAAAGCTATCGATCTCATTGATGAAGCAGCGGCTATGGTCAAAATGTCGATCGATTCTCTGCCAGAAAGTCTTGATCAGCTTGACCGCAAAATCAGACAGCTTGAGATTGAAAAAGTAGCACTTTCAAAAGAAAAAGATGGGCAAACCAAAACACGTCTTGAAGATTTAGAAAAAGAACTTGCCGAATTTAAAGAAAAACACACCACCATGCTCAATCAGTGGAAAGCAGAAAAAGCGCCACTTGAACGCATTAACAAAATCAAAGAAGAAATCGAGATAGCAAATTATCAATATTCCCAAGCAGAACGGGAAGGTAATTACGCAAAAGCTTCTGAGATTAAATATGGCACTATTGTGCGCCTGGAGACTGAGCTTAAAAAACAGCAAGAAAAACTAAAGGATCTTGAACACCATCTTATTAAACAACAGGTTGATGAAAATGATATTGCCTCGGTGCTTGCGCGTGCAACCAAGATTCCGGTAGAAAAATTGCAGCTCAGTGAAACGCAGAAATTATTGCGCATGGAAGAAATCTTGAAATTGCGCGTAGTAGGTCAAGAAGAAGCGATCGAAAAAGTCACGCATGCAATCCAAATGCACCGCTCAGGACTTGCTGATCCTAACAAGCCGATCGGCTCATTCCTATTTCTGGGTCCCACCGGTGTTGGAAAAACGGAAGTTGCAAAAACACTTGCAGACTTCTTGTTTAATGATTCCAAAAAATTGATTCGCATCGATATGTCTGAATATATGGAAAAGCATGCAGTGGCGCGCCTTATCGGCGCTCCTCCGGGCTATGTAGGCTATGAAGAAGGTGGACAACTCACTGAACAAGTGCGTCGAAATCCTTATTGCGTGTTGTTGTTTGATGAAATTGAAAAAGCTCATCCTGATGTGTTTAACATTTTCTTGCAGATTCTTGATGAAGGTCATTTGACCGATGGGCAAGGGCGCACCGTGTCATTCAAAAATAGCGTCATTATTATGACTTCTAACATTGGCTCCCATTTAATTTTGGAAGTCGGCAAGATTACTGATGCGGTGAAACTGCGCGTAGAACAAGAGCTGCACAAAGCATTTCGTCCAGAATTTTTGAATCGCATTGATGCCATTGTCTTCTTCCGCTCACTCACAGAAAAAGATGTAGAAGCTATTGCGCACATTCAGCTCAACAAGTTAGTGCAACGGTTGCTTGATCAAGGAGTAGAACTGAACATCGAGGAAAAAGTGACTAAAGAACTTGCGCAGCTCGGGTATGTACAAGAATTTGGTGCGCGACCTCTTGCACGCGCTATTCAGCAGTATATAACGGTGCCAGTTGCTCAGCATTTGCTTGCGCATCCAGGAACAACGAGAATAATGGTGTCGGTAAAAAATGGCACGATTGTTATTAAATAGTACAAACACCAAACTGGGTAAAGCTTGGGATTTGTACTATTTAAATTCTTCTACATGTTTTTTTGTGCACGTTTTGCAAGTGCACATGCTTTAAGTGTACTGCGCACGGTCTCAATATTTGCTAAAAGATTAAATTCACACAATGCTGACCATTGCAATGCTTGCGCGGCCTTGTAGTAGAAATTGGCGGTTTGAGCATAGCCAGCCATGGCTGTGTTCATGTTGAGATTTGCAAGTAGCTTATAATAACTCGACAACTTGCTATCATTTTTATACTCAGCAAGCAATTGCTGATCCACAACTCGCGGTAAATAAATAATAGTTGGCGCTGCTGCATTTGTTTTTTGATCAAATACGGTAATGGTTCTGTAGCCGCTTTCTGGATCGCTTACATCAGGAAATGCAAAACCTTTTTGCTCAGCATATTCAGCCGCCATCTCAAGACCATGCATCCCAGGACCACCTGAATAATCGAATGCTATAATAATATCTGGAGCAGCATCATGTGGTTGCTTGCGATAGGTAGCAAAATACGGTGTGCCAAAAGTCATTCCGGCATCCATTAAACCTATGTACTTTTCACTTTTGAGCGGTGAATTATTTATTCCCGCGGCAAAATTATTAATTTTTCCATAGGTCAGACGTATCGTGCCAAGTTCGGTGCTAAATAAAGCATCTAACACTGACCGTATCGACGCAGAAACACTGCTTTGCAAAAGGTTCTCATACATTTCTTGGAAATCAGCAGAAAATGATGAGCCAAAAATTCCCATATAAAAACTTAAGGGCTGCTCTACAGCAAAATCAATCGATGCACCTTTAAAAAAACGGCGTCCACATGCCCAGGTTGGCACGTAGGCTCCCAACCAGCGAGAGCCAACTTCATAAGGCGTAAGTTCAAACCATTCTTCGGGGAAATCGTCATTTGCTAAACGTGCTGTGTATACAGGAAATGGCACGTTGGCATCTTCAATCTGAGTGACAAGTGATGGAGATTTTGGCGCAATGTCACTGGCAAAATAGACATGCTGCATATTTGTGCCACACATACGGAATAATTTATTACCAAGCAATCCACCATACAAATCAACCGCTGTTATAGGCTGATCAAAGGCAAATTTTATCAGAAGAGCTTCAATAATACGCGGTCCATCTGCAAGATCAAGCGGATCTAGTCCGGTAAACAACTTCGGCAATAAGTAGTTTTTATAATCATTCGCAGAAAGACCACTTACAATCCATGGCGCCAAAAACCAAGTGGAGCCAGAAAGACTTGCAATAGTCATTACACAATCCAATAATTCCACCCGTTCAGCAGCTGCAAGCGATCCTGTTGAGCCAACCATAGCCCGATACCCACCGCCGCTTAAGGCAATAGCAATCTCAAGCACCTCGTCGTCCGCTAGTGTCATATTAAGAAATGCCTCCTGCGCCTTTTTTACTTTTGCAAACCGCTCTTTACGCCATGCAACCTCGTCTGCACCAACCGCTGCACCCCCTATACGCACCTTGGCCGTTGTTTTTTTGTAGGGATTATGCTGTACAACAAACTCATCTTTTTTAATTTGTTCTTTGAGGGGATAAAATGCTATGTCAAGCAAGCCTTTTTGATCTCTTGCACAAGACGTTGCGCTTGGAAAAACTATTGGCGCCTGAGTTGCAGAATGTAATGTCCCCAACCAACACAACGCCATGAACAATGAGGTTCTATGAGATAAGAAAAAACGCATCACAATGCACCCTTTTTTTAGAAATATTTAATAATTTTGTTTACCCAAGTTCACTAAACTAACCAGTTATTTTGCAATATTTAGCAGAAACGAGACAACAAAAAACTTAAAGTTAAGCATGATAGACATGCTAAAAAATACGCATATACTTAGATGTATTGTTAATTATCTCTCAACATATATAAGGATCACCTAATGGCTATTAAAAGCATGGATCTTGCTTGGATTTGCACCTCAGATATCAAAAAAGCACAGCAATTCTTCATCGAAACTCTCGGGCTTAAGGAAATGAACTTTGCCCCAGAATATGGCTGGCTAGAAGTCCAAGGCAAAAAAGGGGGATTTGGTATGGGCATTGGTCAGGCGAACCCTAAGGATCCGCTTGGTAAACCTGGCATGAATGCCGTGATGACATTTACGGTTGATAATATCGAAGAGTCGATTAAAGAGTTGACAAACAAAGGCGTAAAGTTTGTTGATGAAATCGTCGAAGTCCCTGGCCATGTTAAAATGATCAGCTTTGTTGATGGTGACGGCAATCTGTTCCAACTTTGCGAACAATTAGGTGAAAAGCAAGAACAACATTCCTCCTGCTGCTAAAAAATAAACCTGAAAAAAGCAAAAAAGCCCTAGAAAAAATTCTAGGGCTTTTTTTGTTGGTTTTTCCCTATTAACTATCAAAATTACAGGGAAACCCCTATTTTTTCTTTATTTCGCCATTAGTTATTTGCTAATATGAATATGAAAGTATTTTATTTTAATATTTTAGTATAATTTTATTATTTCAATAAGGAGAAGTTATGAACAAGAATACTCTCGGTTGCCTGATGGTTACCTTTGCGACCTTGTCGCTCCAGGCTGCTGCACCTGCAGTTTTGCCATACATTACCCTTTTTAACAACACAAATTCTGAGGCATTATTTTCACAACCGGGCGGCATGCTTGCGGTAATGGAAACAGTTCCCGCTCATGAAAGCAGAACGGTATATGTTGAAGAAAATCCTGCAGCCGAAGTTGGTCTGCCTGTACTTTCAACAATCACATTCCATGTAAATAACCACCCTGTAGAACTTAATTATCAAGCACCGCTGACTGAAAGCAAAAACTTCACGTTAACCGAAGTTGGTGGCGCGGGTGGCCAAACAACCTTTGAAATTCGCGAAGCAGGTCAAGAAGGTGAATATGAAAAAGCAGGATTTGCTGGTGGACTTAAGACCTATAGACGTAGCAGCATGTATTAAGATTTTAAGATAAAATTTAAGGCAGGGCTGTAAGGGCCCTGCAACACCTAATAAAGGAGAAAACAATGAATAAGAATATTTTTGGCTACGTTGTAGCTGTTTTAATGACGCTCTCATTGCAAGCACAAGAAGTTGGATTAGCAGTTTGCCGTAATCTAACGCTACATAATCAAACAAACTATCCTGCCTTTTTCGTGAAGCCAGGCCAAGCAATGGAAGTAATGAACGAAATTCCTGCACATGGCAGTGAAGTTGTTTATCAGGACTGTTCACCATTAGGCGGCAATGTACCATTAATTGGGGCAATTCTTGATATTCATGTGAACGATCAACCAGTACAACTTAATTATGCACCACATTTAACAACAAACACGGATTATGCGCTGGTGGAAACAGGCGCTGGATTTGAAATTCGTGAATCAACGCACGAAGGCGCTTATGAAAAAGGTCGAATTCTACCTTATGACGAAGTAACAACTGCCGGCGGTGCAATTCTTCCAGTTAGAAAAAGAAGCAGCATGCAATAAGATTTTAGCTGAATTTAATGCAGGGCTGTAAAAGGCCCTGCAACACTAGAAAGGGGATAAAAAATGAATAAAATTTATTTTGCATATTTGTTGGCATTAACATCGATAGCAATGCAAGCGATGCAACCTGGACGTCCATTTGAGCCATTGCAACCAATGATCGAAGTAATCTGTTACACGGTAACGCTTGAAAACAAAACAAATTATGAATTAACTATCGAAACTAAATATGAAACCCTAGCAACAAATCCCAATTTTGAATATGTAGCCGATTTTAGTCCAATACCTGCGTTCAAACAACGAGGTATTTACGTTCAATGTCACCGTGGTTCATTACCTTTTATAGCTCTGGCACCATTCAAAATTGAAATCAACGTTACCGATAAATTAGTTCCTTTAGAAATTCCACAACCAATATCACAGAATATCACCTATGTACTTTTCCAAAATTCACAAGGGTTATTTGAAGTGCAGGAAGAGAGCATTTATGACGAGCTTGTGCGCACAATACCGCAAATTGAAGGTGTAAAATAACAATCAGTAAAAAGGAAAAATCATGACTAAAAACAGTCTACTTTTGATACTTCTAGTTGCAAGTTCAACTACTTTTTTAACAACGCTGTCCTCAGGTAATAGAGAAGAAAGACGGCAAAGCCGCGAGACGCGCAAAGCAAGACGCGCACAAAAAGAACGAGAAACAAAACCAGTAAGCGCATCAGAACCAGAAGGAAAATTTCTGCCAGAAGCTTATCAAGGCGATGTAACTAATGCGTGGCTTACGCCGTCATATTATAGAATGTAGTAATTATTATTTTTGTAAGGTAGCGCGCAACATCCAGGCCATTTTTTCATGGCGTTCCATAATTTCGGTCAAGAAATTATTGGTGCCCATGTCATGATGTTTTGCAGTATCTTCAAGATCCTTGCGTAGCGATCTAATAATTGCTTCATGGTCATCAAGCAAATTTTTGATCATCCCTTCAGGTCCAGGAACAACCCCCGGCAATTCTTTGATGCGAGCATGTTTAAGAAATTCGGTCATGCTACCAAAAGCAACATGCCCCAAAGCACGCACCCGTTCGGCCACTTCATCTGATATATCTAATAGCCCTTCATACTGCTCTTGCAAAAAAACATGCAAGGCTTTGAAATCTGAACCATAAATATTCCAATGGTAGTTTAATGTTTTTGTGTACACCACAAATTCATCTGACAAAATGACATTAAGAATATCTGCAACTGCCTTACGATCTTGCGTCGATAATCCAATATTTGTTTCCATATGCATTCCTCTTATTTTTTAGAGTTTATTAGTCAAGACTTACCTTCAGCCGTGTTTGTGCTGGTATCACAATACGTTGCTTGCGTTTACCCATTTTTAATTCGTTTATATTTAGCTCATTTTGTTCATTTTTCCAGTTCTTTGAACATTTCTTCAAGCGCCCCGCTGTCACGTGTGGTTCATGCGTCTGATTGTCATATGCAACTGACACATCAGGAAACTTGTCCTTAACCGCCGCGCTAACTCTTTGATGATATTTTTTAAAATCTCTGCTCTCATATTTTATCACTAAACTTCTACCCCAATATTTAATGACTTGTGCATCTAACCTGAGACCATTGCGCGGCATTGCTTTGCGACATTCTTGTCTGATGTGCTTCGCTAATTTTGACATCTGATCTGCAGTGCCTTGATCGTAGGGAGTTGTTGCATAGAGCAGACTCATGTGATATTCATTGGGATGCAAAAGATTTGTTTTGGGTTTTATAAAATTGTGATCTTGTGCTTTTTCTACAAGACGTGCACATTGTTTTTTATGCAGGGCTGAGCAGGTTAGGTAGATTATGATTTTATTGTGTTCACCACCAAGTAATATTGTTGGCGCACACATAAGAATGATAAGATACCGATAAATAAAATGCCTCATTAAAAAAGGATTCCCCATGACTAAGTCGCTCCTTATTATCGCTAATTGGAAAATGTATCTTTCCTATCAACAGACTATAACGTTATGCACTCAACAAAAAGAAGATTTAATCTCTTGCGTTGCAACAACGCCACATAAGCTGATTGTATGCCCTATTTTACCAGCCATCAATGAGTTGACAACTCTCATCTCTCATAGCCAAATTAATTTCGGCGCGCAAACATGTTCACCCCACAAGCTAGGAGCTTACACCGGAGAAATTGATGCACAATCATTGAGCGAGCTTGGTTGCACCTATTGCATCATAGGGCATAGCGAACGCCGGCACTACCATCATGAAACTAATGATATTGTTGCACAGCAGGCAATGCGCCTTATTGAACAGGGTATTACGCCTATTTTTTGTGTCGGAGAAACACTCGACGAAAAAAAACTCAATCAAACTCTACAGGTAGTTCAACATCAAGTAGAGCCGATGTTTCAAGCAATTAAACAAGCTCAAAAAATCTCAAGTCGCCTTACCATTGCCTATGAGCCGATCTGGGCAATCGGAAGCAATCAGATACCGGAAATTAAAGACATTGAAACTGCAGTTGCAGCTATTAAATCGTTGGGACAAGAAATTTTGCCGGAGATCGATATTTCCTGTTTATATGGAGGCAGCGTTGATGAAAATTCAATAAAAACCTTAAAATCTCTCAAGTACCTTGATGGCTTTTTAATTGGAAGAGCAAGTCTCGATTTTCAAAGATTGCAGAAAATAGTATCATGGTTTAAGCAACCCGGTCATGGTGAGTAATTTGCGCAGCAAATTGTATCGAACCATACGTCCAAATTATGTGCGGAAGATCCTTCGATACGCCTCGCATAGCTCGGCACTCAGGATGACCGGAGAATAATTAATAATTGACCCTTAACTCATACGAGGTATATACCATGTTATATGAATTTCTTGTTGCTCTCTTAATTTTTGTCTGCCTTCTTTTGATTATCCTTGTTCTTATTCAGCAAGGTAAAAGTAGCATGGGCTTAGGCAGCATGGGTGGCGGCGCACAAATGCTCTTTGGCGGATCTGGCGGCCAAGACTTATTCCAGAAAATAACCTGGATTTTAGGCTCCATTTTCATGGGACTTTCGCTTATCTTAGCTCTTATGAAATCCCATAATATTGGCTCGAGTCGTTATCTAGACAACATAGCTCAACGTCCTCAAACTGAACAAGCTCAACAACCAGTACAATTCCCGGAAGTAGAAAATCCTGCCGGAGAATAATTAAGCACTAGAAACCGTTCGCCCTGAGCTCAGTCGAAGGGTGCGAATGCAAATTTTTTCGAGTTCGTTATGGTTCGACTATGCTCACCACGAACGGGGTATTAAAGATTATGGTAACTGCGCTCGTAAATTCTCTAGGTCGACATACCCTGCTAATTTGCTCCCGAGTTGGCGCTTTTGTCGTATTTTTTTTCAACGCAGTTAAGACATTTTTTTCCACCAAGCTAAAGGTCGAAAAAACTATTTTTCACATGGAGCGTATTGGTGTTGACTCATTGCTCATTGTTATTTTGACCGGAACGTTTACTGGCATGGTCTTTGCTCTGCAAAGCTATATTGGGTTTAAGCGGGTTGGTGGTGAGCAGTTTATTGGTACCATAGTAGCGCTTGGTATGATTCGAGAATTGGGGCCGGTATTAACCGGCCTTATGGTTACTGGGCGTGCAGGGTCTGCCATAGCTGCAGAAATTGGCAGTATGCGCATTACCGAGCAAATAGACGCGCTCAAAACCTTGCTCGTCAATCCATTTCAATATTTAGTGGTGCCTCGCATTCTTGCAAGTATTATCATTATGCCGCTTCTTGCATTATTTTGCATGATATGCGGCATTTTTGGTGGTTATTTTGTGTGCGTTCATGTACTGGAACTGAGCCCCGAAGATTACACCTCAGGAATTAAAAATTATGTTGAAATGCATGACATTTGGGGCGGGCTTATTAAGTCAAGCGCATTTGGTCTTATTCTTTCGTGGGTTGGTTCGTACAAGGGCTATACAACGTCTGGCGGCGCCCGCGGTGTTGGTGAATCTACCACCAAAAGTGTGGTGATCGCCTCTATCTTGATTCTCATCTTCAATTTCTTCTTAACAAAACTGCTAGAGCATCTTTAAAAAGGAGCCTGAGAACGTGATAGAGCTAAAAAATTTACACAAGCAGTTTGGAGAAAAAGAAGTCACGCGAGGCGTTAATCTCGCCATTCCTGATGGCAAAATGACCTGCATCATCGGTCGCTCCGGGGAAGGAAAATCAGTTCTTCTTAAACAAATAATTGGTCTCATTCAACCAACTTCTGGCGAAATTCTGGTGAATGGTGTTGACATTACCAAGCTTCCTGAGCGCGATCTTATGCCTTATTTCCAACAATTTGGCTATGTGTTCCAGTTTGCTGCATTACTCGATTCATTAAATGTGTTTGAAAATATTGCAATCACCTTAATAGAAAATAAAGGAATGAGAGAAAAGGAAGCTTTACCATTGGTGCGAGAAAAGCTTAGTCTTGTAAATCTCAATGAAGAAGTGCTCTACAAATTTCCTTCAGAACTTTCTGGTGGCATGAAAAAACGTGTTGGTCTTGCCCGTACACTCATCACCAACCCAAAAATAATTTTATATGATGAGCCAACCACAGGGCTCGATCCTATAACTTCTCATGTTATTCACGAATTAATGGATGACATGCAAAAAAAACTTCATCTCACGTCGGTAGTAGTTACACATGATGTTGAATTTTTTAAGTATGCGGACTACGTTGCGTTACTCCATGATGGTAAAATTCAATATTATGGCGATGCAAAAACAATTTGGGAATCGGACAATCCCTATATTTATCAGTTTATTCGTGGGCTTACGACGGGCCCAATTCAGACGGAAATTTCCCATACCAAAGATAGTTATTAAGAACAAAAATTGAAATTTGTGCCATTCCTTTAATAAGATGATGTCGATAAGATTATAAAAAGGATTACTATGAAGTTAACAAATCAGCTTCTCACAATGTCGGCCGTTGTTATTTCATTATCTATGAGCGCCGAATTGATCTGGGATGAATTACCAGCGCCAATCAATTTCAAAGGATATAGCATAAAAAAAGTCGCTATTGCCAACAAAGATGTTATTTGGGCGCTTGGGATGCAGGGAGAAAATAGTGCTCTTTTTTCGTGGGATGCACCCAACAAGACGTGGAAAGATCATCCAAAAAATATGGAGCGCATTATAACCATCGCTGCATCTCCCGATAATATTCTTTTTATTGCACAAAAAAATCCCACAAATGTTTCCATTCAAGGCTGGAACGGATCAGTGTGGCGAGAAGTATACAGCATCGAGCATGCAACAACGGTAAATTCAATTTCTGCCATCAATAAAAATTTGATATATGTCATCGTTAACGAGAAAGCATATGCCCTCAACATAGAAACAAAAAACTGGCAACAACTCAGCAGTCTCGAAGGATTCAGGGAAATTTCTGCAAGTAAAGATGGCGCAATATATGCTCGCCGTTTCGATTTTCAGCTAGCGCTCAATCCTGACACTGCCTTTCCTGCATACTCATTGCAGCTTCTTGCGTGGACTGGTTCTAGTTGGCAACAAAAAGAATTTACGATTGATAAAGAAAAATCGGTCGCCAGCATTGCGGTACAAGATAAAAATAATGTGTGGTGCATCATACGCGAAGAAGCCTCTGGTGGAAAAGCTTATAAATGGCTCGACGGCCAACAAAAACTTGAATTGCTTGGCAATCGCACCGATCTTTATACCATAGCAGCATCTGCTGATGGCACCGTGTGGGCATTTACATGGGCACCCAATGATATTGACCGGAAACTGTATTCGTGGGGAGAAAAAAGAGAAGAAAAACCAGCGGAAGCAAAAAAAATCGCGCAACCGATGCCGCAACCTGCGCCGGCGAGCCAAATGCAACCAAAGCCAGCACTTTCTACTGGTCAGATAGCATCCGCCGCTGGACAAGTTCAGGCACCAACTTCTCAGCTTCCAGTAGCCGGACAAGTCCAAAAGCCACAAGCACAACAACAAGCAGGACAAACGCAAACTCCCTTAGCGGCCCAGCCAGCCGCCGCTGGATCCCAAACATCTCAACAACAACCTTCGGCTCAGCAGAAACAAGTGTCAATGCAACAGCAGGCACAACAAGCGGGACAAGCTACAACACAGCCGGCTGCTACTGGATCACAACCAACACAACAAGGTCAACAACCAACGGCCACCCAAGGTCAACAGCAAGCACCTTCTGCAGGTCAGGGACAGCAACAACAACCTAGCGGACAATAAACAACACAAGGACAAAAAAGTTGAAAAAATATAAGTATATTGTAAGAAAATGGGGTAGTGAGGTAACATCTTAAAAATCTTTATTAACATCCTAAAAAAGGAGTTTCCATGAACTTTTCAACCTCTGTTAAAGCTAAACTGCTCGTTGGTGCAGTCAGCTTGCTTACCAGCAATGCAGCCGTGTGCGGTGTAGTGCCAGTCAATACTGAAGCACAACTTGCTGAACAATTGAAAAAGAATGAGCTCGTTGTAGTTAAATTTTTCTCCAAAGATTGTGGCCCATGCAGAACAATACGACCATGGTTTGATGAACTGTCAGACGAATATCCTAATATAACCTTCGTATCGGCAGATGTTAGAGAGGAAGCTTTGGCGAAAAAACATCATATCAGTTCCGTGCCTGCCATTAAATTCTTTAAAAATGGCGAGAAAGTAACAGAATTTACTGGCGCCGAACCTACCAAGGAAGCATTTCGTGCCAAAGTACGTAACATTATAAACACAAAGTTAATCAGTAAAGCACCTGCTGCAATGCCAACTACCCCTATGAAAAAAGGTGAACTGAAAAAAGAAGAACCAAAGAAGAAAACCAAAATGGAAAAAGCAAAACCAAAAAAGGAAGCCAAGCCAAAAGAGCTCAAAGAAAAGAAAACTAAAAAAGCTAAAATGCCATCAAAAAATGAGAAAAGCGTGCGCAAAGTAATGGCTGACTAGTAGTAGCAAAAAACAAAAGGCCAGGATGCAAATTCCTGGCCTCATTTATTTAAAAGGGATTATTCAAAATCTTTGTACAACAAACTCGGTTGAATGCCGGCATTATTTTGATATTTATTGCTGATGTAGCGCTCAAATTTACCTTCAATAGTGTGATAAAATATCTGGCAAATTTCTATTCCAGGATAAATGCGAATTGGTTGAATGCAATACATTTCCAGCGTCCAGTAGCCACTAAACCCAACATCACCAAATCCGGCCGTAATATGAATAAAAAGCCCAAGTCTGCCAATTGATGAGCGACCTTCTAGCATCGGCACTAAATTTTCTGTGCGTGTGTACTCGAGCGTCCGCCCAAGATATAATTTGCCCGCTTCAAGAACTAATCCTTGCTCAGGAATGATGAGCGGCTTTGCTTTGTTCTCCTTTTTCATATCAAGAAGATAATGTTCATAAATAAGGAGTTCATTATGCAGTCGCAAATTGTAACTGTTTGGATTGAGCTGTTTTTCACTAAACGGTTCGATCCAGATATCATTGCCAAAACGCCTTTTTATCTCAAGACCAGAAAGTATCATCGCTTACCTCAAACACACGATTTTTAAGACTGTTCGCTACCCACATAATGAATACTTTTATACCCCTAATTTCTACATACCGCCAGAAAAATATTGAAAAAAACTCGCTCAACGATGAATGCTAAAGCTGAGCCATGCGTAAATTAGGGGGTGCGGTATGCTCAGCATTCACAAAAAAAATCATGTTAGATTTATTTTATTGATGTTCTTTTTGTGGCACGGTAAAAATTCCCTGCTTGCTATGGAAAAAACGCCGCAAAAGGAAATGTTAGACACCTATGGTCTTAATCTCTTTTGTAGTTCCGCAGAACTTGAAGCATTAAAAAAAGATGATGGGATCATCGACGAATTTAATATGATGGCACAAGCAAAGACAAGTATTATTATGGCAAATAAAACAGTTGTTGAGCGTGGAATTGATGCGATTTTTTCTGACTGGCTCGTACTTCAAGATGGCCACGAAATTGTCCTTTTAGTGCCACCAAAAATCAGCAATCTTGATGAATTTGATTTTGAACTGAGCACTTTTAAACAAACATCGCTCGCTGAGCTCCATAATAATCCAGCAAAACTTTCTTCTGGCGCTATGGCCGGCGCAGTAAAAGAGTTGTTGTCTCGACGCACTCAACATTCATTGCCGTGCACCATAATGTTAAGTGGGCACGGACAATATAAGCGGCCCGATGAAGCAACGCATGAGATAATACAAAGTGGTATGACGCTAAAAAATTTGTGCAGCACATTACAATTTTTATCCGATAAGGGTATCACATTAGGCATATATTCATGTTGTTATGGCAGCTCAAAAAATGTATTGAATTATATTAGTGAGCCCGGCTATTCGTTCCCACTTATAAGTTGCTGTTTGGGGGACAATAGCAGCTTTGTTCTTAAGCGCCTAAATCAAAAAGCGATTCGAGAATGCTACTCCTTACTTCATGAATGTTCGGGAACTCATGATAGTGAAAACCTGTTTAAGGCATTTGATAAGATACTTTTGACTAATCAAACAATAGAAAATACACCCCTTATTCTTTGGCCGAAAGCACAAAAATTTGATTTGTTGGCCGCAGCAAACATCACCATTTCTGATAACGTAACCGCGAAAAGTACGCATGACACAATTTTCCTTGAAGATCAGAGTATCGATACATTAAATTTGTCTGACAATAAAAAAATCTGTTTGGCCTCTCCATATCGATACAACTATAAAATAAAAGGACTCGCCGTCAAAACGAAAGACCCGCTTGAGTTCGGCAAAAATATGCGGCGGCCGCGCGAATACAAAAAAACTCGCAAATTGTGCATTGATAAGCTTATGCTTCACAAGAGTGTGATTCGCAATGTGGTAATAACATTAGCTAACCAAAAAAATTCAATGGAGTACCTAGATGACTCAAAAGTAATAAAATTTTATTTTAAAATAACATGATGTTAGATGCCTCAAATCCACGTAGTATTGTAACTTGCTGCCAACGTGTTACAATTAGGATAAAATACAATTACCGCTGAAAAGGAAAACCTATGATGGAAGCAGCAGTAACTACGCACGTAAACAATCAGATTCTAGACCAAATAAAAGAAGAAAGCAGTCGCTTTCAAGCACTCAATTATGAAATTGCAAAAATTATTGTCGGACATCACGATATTGTCAATTTCATTATCACGGCCATCTTGTGCAATGGCCATATTTTATTAGAAGGTGTGCCTGGGGTTGCAAAAACTACCATGATTAAGGCGGTCACCAAAGCCCTCGGCCTTAAATTTAATAGAATTCAATTTACACCTGATCTATTGCCCGCCGACTTGATTGGTACCTTAATTTACAATCCAAAGACGCAAGAGTTTGAAACAAAACAAGGTCCAATTTTTGCAAACTTAATTCTTGCTGATGAAATAAACCGTGCTCCAGCAAAAGTGCAAGCAGCATTGCTGGAAGCGATGCAGGAGCATCAGGTTACCATTGGCTCGCAAACATTTATTCTTGATGAACCATTTTTGGTTTTTGCAACACAGAACCCGCTAGAGCAAGAAGGAACCTATCGCTTGCCAGAAGCACAAGTTGACCGCTTCATGTTTAAGCTCATGGTGCACTATCCAAGTATAAAAGAAGAGCGAGAAATTTTAGGTCGGTCTTCACATGATATCACCATTAATCCAGTCATTGATAAAAATGCAATCTTTGAAGCACAAAAATTGATTAAACAAATCTACATCGATGACAAAGTAGTTGATTATATTTTGGCCATCACTTTCGCCACGCGCTCGCCAGAATCGTATCATCTCAAAGAGTTGAAACCTTACATTCAATATGGAGTTTCGCCACGCGCAACCATCGCCATATATCATGCAGCAAGAGCACATGCCTTCTTAAAAAAACGCCATTTTGTAACACCTGATGATGTTAAGGCAGTATGCCCAGCAATATTGCGCCATCGTATTATTTTAACGTATGAAGCCGAAGCGGATGCGGTAAAATCAGACTTCATCATAGAAAAAATCTTGCGAACGCTGCCTACACCATAATTAGCAGTTCAGGGATTATAACAACTATATTGCTATTTCAGGATGAGCGGGAGAATGCCGTCAGATCGTGGTTTCCCTTTTTGAAAAATACCGTAGATAACTTGACAATAATAAGATAAGACAGGTATTTTTGGTGAAAGTGGAATTTAGTAAAGGAACTGCATGAGACATCCGCTGTGGATATTAAATAGTGTGCTCTTTTGCCTCGTCATGGCGGCACTTATTTTTGCGTTTTTTTCTCAGCAGGAAGTTCCTGAACGCGAGTCGATTGAACCAAGTCCATCTGCCGGTGTAAAAAAAGAAGTCACCAAAATTACTATTGAAAGAATATACGAGCACGATCTTTTTGACACTTACCAAAAAGAAATCTTAAAACCCGGTGAACCTATCACCATGCCTCTACCCGAACCACCAAAATCTGTACCCGTAGAAATACCACCAATACCAAAACCGGCATTCATTGAGCCACTCAAAATAACGTTAAAGGGCATTATGGCAACGAGTGATGACAGTGATAATGTGGCAATAATTCAGGACAACAACACTAAGCGAGAAGCTACGTACAAAGTTGGTGATAAGGTTGAAGATGCACAATTAATCCGTATCTTTAAGAATAAAATTATTTTCTTGCGTTCTAATGGCCAACAAGAAGTACTTTACTTGCGTCAACAAGATGCACAGCTTGATCCAACTTTTGCAAAAACGAGCGATTGGAAAGATATTATAAAGAAAGTTGCCCCAAACAATTACCAAGTAAATCCAACACTGTTCGTTGATAAAATTCCTAATTTGGGCGACTTGATCGATATGCTTGATCTCACCACCGTATATCAACAAGGAAACAGTGTGGGTCTGCATGTAGGAAATACAGAAAATAATGCGCTGGCCAAAGCATTGGGCGTAGAAAAAGGCGATACAATTTTGCGCGTTAATGATATTGATGCAACCGACACAAAAAATAGAGTTGCCATTTACAAAAACGTGATCAGCCTGCATGAAGGTGACAGCGTTAAGGTTACCTTGCAACGAGATCACCAAATCTTTATCCTAACATATACACTTGAAGAATTTGGCGAAAGTAAAAAAGCAGAAGAACCGCTGGCCGCTGGAACGGTGAGTGATGAAGTTCTGCGTGAAGAGCAACGAAAAATTTTAGAAAAGAAACATACCTTTGCTCCAACATTACAAGAAATTAGACAACAAGAACGCAGAAACATGTTGCAAAAAGGAGGAGCGCCAGCACCCGATATAACCACTAACGATGCTGAGTAATTCATGGAAAAAATGCATAGCATAGTAAAACATATAAGCATAGTACTGGTGGCAAGTGCTTTCATCTGTAACGCCCTGGAAGGTAAAAAATACAAACCACGTTCTGCGCGGCTTGCGAGCAAAGGGCAATTATCTATAGCAGCAGATCCTGCTGACAAAAACATCCAACAAGAAATCGTCGTTGATGAACCAGTACAAGAAATTGCAGCCACGGCGCAACCAACCACCGACCAAGAAGCGTCGCCGCAAGGAACTGCCAAAGACCAGCCAGCAAAAATTATTGAACAACCTTCCGAATTGGCACAGGCAAAAACCATTACCGGATTAGCAGTAGCGCAAGAAGAACCGGTAAAAGAAAAACCCAAAGAAGAACCGGCTGATATTATTTTTAATTTTGAGAATGCTGATCTTAAAAATATGATCTCCTATGTCGAAAATTTATTTAAGATCACCTTTATTCCTGATGATGCCGTCAATCCAATAATTGGGCCCGACAGAAAATCACTTGAAGGCAACAAAATCTCTTTCAAAACACAGCGCCCGCTCACCAAAAAACAAGCATGGGCATTATTTAATACGTTCTTAGATATGGCAGGACTTTCCGTCTATCAAGAAGGCGGCGTATCAAATGTGTATCGCATTACTACCATTAAAAGTGTCCAAAAATCTCCCATCCCGGCGTTTATCGGCGTTGATTCAGAAACATTACCTGACAATGACACCAAAGTGCGCTATGTATATTTTGTCGAAAATACTTCAGTGGACACCTTGCGCGGTATAATCGAGTCGTTAAAAAGTACCGCCGCATCAGTTACGTTATTAAATGAACTCAAAGCAATTTTAATTACCGACAGCGCTTATAATATCAAAGTGTTGATGCGCGTGGTCAAAGAACTCGATAAAGTTACCATGCCACAAGCCATGTCGGTACTCAAGCTACGCAAAGTTGATGCCGCTCATGTCGAATCGTTATACAAATCGCTCACCGGCGCAGCCCAAGAGCCAGGTGTTGCTGGCCGCGTTATGGGACCTCTACCACGCAAAGCCTCCGGAGCCTATTATTTCCCAGAAGATATACGTATGATCTCCGAACCGCGAACTAATTCTCTTATTTTACTTGGTACCCATGAAGCCATCAGCAAAATAGAAGATTTCATTGTCAAATATATTGATATCGAACTCGATATGCCATATTCACCGCTACATGTCTTTCCGCTTAAATACGCCTCAGCAGACACGGTGGCAGCAATTATGCAAAGCGTAACTACTAAATTCGATGAAAAAGCGGTAGAGGCAAAAAAGGTTGGCGGTGTACGCGGTGACGACAAATACCTAAAACCGATGACGTTTACCGCAGAACCTACCAGCAACCGAGTTATTGTGCGTGGTGATTATAATGATTTTCTTAAGGTAAAAGAGATCATGACGCAGCTTGATGAACCACAACCACAAGTTGCTATTGAAATACTCATTTTATCCGTGCTCATCAACGACGTACGTGAGCTTGGCGCACAACTTCGCAGCTCGCCAGCAGCAGCATGCAACCCTTCAGACGGTATTGCAGGTTTAATTGGTAATAATGTGCAATTTCAAACATCCGGTCTTCGTGCTGGTGGACTTCCTCAAGGGGTAGTTACTAATCCTAATCCGGCTACCGGAAATCAACGTTTACTTGGTGACCTTATCAACCTTGTGGTAGGAAAAGGCATTGGTAATACCATTGTTTCTCTTGGCACCGACTGTTTTGGGGTATGGGGAATTTTTGATGCCTTGCAATCTGCCGTAAATACGCAGGTGATTTCTAATCCATTCTTAATTGCAACAAACAAAGCACCCGCAAAAATTGCTATAGGTGAAACACGCCGTGTAACAACTGGCACAACGATTACTGCCCCTGGTGCTAATACCGTAAGTAAAGGCGATGATAGTGCTAATTTAACGGTAAATATCACACCACAAATCAACTCCGATGGCATGATTATTCTTAATCTTGTCATTGATATTCAGAATTTTATTAGTCCCCCTACTGATGCCACGCCAGCAAAACTCGAACGACATATTGACACTGCTACTATTGTTGCCAACAAAGAGGTATTGGCACTTGGTGGTCTCATAAGAAATGTGATTACTGAAACTCAAACTCAAGTTCCTGTGCTGGGCAACATTCCTATTATTGGTTGGCTATTCAAAAATAAACATAAAGATGAAGCAAAAGAATGTCTGCTTATTCTTATATCATCACGCATTATCGACCCGGTTGCGAAGAAAGACGTTGATGCCTATACACAAGATCATCTTGACGATTATCGTGAAGATCTTAATACGATGCGCACCATTGTAAATGATCGTGATGCTATCGATAGAGCATTCTTTAAGGACAAGCCTGGCAGCACCGGAAGAGTGTTAGATAATTACTTATTTAAAGATAGTCCTGAAATCAAAAAAGTGTTTGAAGATGATGAAAAACGCTGGGAAGCAAAGGTACATAATAAGCCTTACATAAAAACAACCAAACTCGCTAAGGCGCCGAAAAGGATTGAGCCTACAAAAACAGTACCTGATACTACGGGAGAGCATCCAGAAAGCGCAACGCTAGTACCCGATATGCCGGTGTCCGCAGTCCCACCAGCCACGCCAGAGTCTATTGCACCAGTATCTGAAATTCCTACACAAGCAGAAGATGCAACAATAGAAATAAACAAGGATTTACAAGAAGGCCCAAAAGAAATTCCACAACAAGCACAATTGCCACCAAAAATGCAGGCTCGCCCGCGCAATCGCATGTCATTAGCTCAATTTGCAGATTCGCATACTGACGAAAGTGAGGAAGCATGATACGTAACGTCCTCCTTCCTGAAAAAATTGGCAATTATTATGTATTTGGTAAACGAATATTAAGCTTTGACATTGGCAAGACGCATGTGAACGCCGTTCAAGTGTATCTTAACGCGCGTAGCATCACTGTGGAACATTATTTTCAAGAGCCTTTAGAGGGAAACAATGTTGCATATACAGAAAAAGTAAGCAAAGCAATAACTGCCATTGTACAAAAAGCAGACAAGAAATGCGCTATCTATACCGCACTACCAAGTTCAGTAGTTGTGTTTAAAACTTTGAAACTGCCATTCACTGATCGTGAAAAAATTTCGATGGTCATCGGGTATGAGATCGAGCCACTTCTGCCATTTACATTGCATGATGCAATTGTCGATTTTATTATCACCAAAGAGTTCCCTCAAGAAAGTAGTGCAGAAATATTAGTGGCTGCCGTGCAAAAAAATCAAGTTATGCAGCACCTGCAGTATTTTACCCAAGCCGGCTTGGAGCCTGAGAAAATATCCCTTGATATGTTTGACATCTTCGCCTTGTACAAAAAAATTCCTGCATACGCCACAAAACTTGGAGGCGTTGCGCTCATTGACCTTGGCTTTAATTCCACAAGGATCGCCTATGTCTATGATGGCCAGCTGCGCATGGTGCGCACCTTGTCTAAGGGAATTTCTCGTCACATTAAAACACTCAGCGACGCGCTGAATTTACAACCACAAGAAGCACTAGAAAAATTGATGCGCTTTGGTCTTGGCCCGAGTGATAATAGCGCCTATCAAGAAGTGGTGACCAATATGATGAATAGCTTTTGGCAAGAAATTCAGTTTACCCTGAGCTCTTTTGCTACTAAAGAAACTACTAATCCTCTAGAATTATTGCTGTTGTTTGGTGGCGGCTCAGAAATTAAAGACATGACCTATTTTGCCGTAAAAATTACCGGTGTTGCATGCGAACAGATTTCCCTAACATCGTTATTCTCGAGCTCAGTGTTATATCTTAAAAACAAGAATCACTTTCCTCTCGGCTGCGTTCAAGCTCTTGCTACTGGGGTACCTTCAACAATCACACAAGACGTAAATTTCCGGCAGCAGGAATTTGCGTTGTCAGACATGCGCACATTCACCCAACAATTTATCATGGGTCTTGTTTTATGTATCACCCTTTTTGGGATATTAATTGCAAATTATGTGCTGCAAGTACGCACGCTATCCCATGAGCTTTACGAATCTGAACAAGAAATTATTAGCGAAATAAAAGATGCAAAATTTAAAATCTCTGCCGATGCCACTACGGTAGAAGATGTCGTTGATGAAGCCAAGACCGCGGTAAATAAAGAAGAAACTACCTGGTTTGCATTTTCAAGCCAATCACGCTCATCATTTTTAAAATACTTGCTCGCACTCTCAACGCTTGATAAGGAAGGGCTTGGCCTGGAAGTAGACAATATTACCATGCAAGAAGGAACGCTCACCATGAAAGCTAAGGTTAAAGATTATGATGCGCTCAAAAAACTCGAAAAAGATCTGCATCAATTCCCTAAGCTTTTCAGACATATACCTTCGATAGAAAAACCTGACTTTAGTGCGACTGGTATACGCATAACTTTAGCTAAAAATAGCGAGGCATAAGTATGGCTTTTATGCAAAAAATACACGACCGCATCGAAGGCTTAGAACGTAAAATTTTTTATCGCTATCTCATTATTCTGTCAGTCTGCATGGCTCTAGCAATGGCAGCAATTATCTATTTTTTTTATAGCAGCGTGCATGATTTAGAAAATAAAATAAATGATCTTAACGAGCTGCGTACCAGCGAGGTCAAAAAAATTCTCTCGCGCATGAAGAATGTGCAGAAACAGCAAAAAGAAGTTGATGATATTCTTGCAAAAGATCCATCATTCAAAATCGGTGGTTATTTTGCGGTACAACTTGCACAACTTGGTATTGCGGAAAACAAAAAAGAAGAAACAATAAGTCAAGTGAACCTTTCTGATGAAAAATATCGTGAAAGTGTGCTCCGTGCCACGTTTACTGGCCTTACCATGCAGCAACTGTGCAGGCTATTGAACATCATCGAACAAAATCCACGTGTGTACACCAAGGCGCTTGAGATACAACGGGCAAAAAATAAGACCATTGATGTGACGTTAACTATCGGCACCTTACAACTGCGCACGGCGGCACCTGAATAATGGAGTATTTTATGAAAAATCACACATTGCTCTATATTCTCTGCCTCAGCTTGGCTTCTGGGCTTCTTGCCCAAGAAGACGCTCAAGACGATGCGCAGGTGCATGAGTTGCTAGAAAAAAAATTGCCAGATAAGAGTAGTAAGAAAAATAAGAAACGCGGTAAAAAACAGACGGTACTGTTTAACTTCGACTACACCGATCTTGTCGACATCATCAACTTAATTGCAGCAGAAAAAGGGATCAACATTATCTTGCCTATGGGTTCAGCGCCTAAAGAAAAAACTCCTGAGGGCAAAGAAGTACCTGCGGGTATTAATGTTAAAGTCACCTTACGCATGGAAAATCCTGTGCCTCTTGAGCAAGCGTGGGCTATGCTACATACGCTGCTTGATATTGCAGGCTATAGTCTTATCCAAAAACATGACACCTATGTTGTGGTACGCAACAGCAAAGAAATTACACGCGAACCGGTACCAATTTTTATTGGCGTTGATCCGGCACAACTTCCTGATTATGAAAAACGCATTATCTACATTTATTATTTGACGCATCTGAAAGTACCAAAAGTCAATGAACCTAACGAGCTGGATGGCATTTTAAAAGCAATACTTCCAGCCGAATCACCAACTCAACCTGCTCTTATTAAATATGATCCGGCATCCAACGCCGTTATTTTGCAAGATAATGCAAACAATATTAAAGGCGCAATGATGGTGGTGAAAGAACTCGATAAGCCCGGCTACCAAGAATCATTCGAGATGGTGCGGTTGCGTCATACCCAAGCAGAAACCATTGCAAACCTTCTTAATAATTTTGTTATAGGAAGTACCAATCCACAAATACGTTTTAACTATCGCCCAAGCGAAGCACATTATTTTTCGCAAGGTACCCGCATAATTTCTGAACCACGCACTAACTCATTATTTATTTTAGGCACCGATCAGGCTATCGAACGCGTTAAAGAGTTTATTTTCAAATATTTGGATGTCGAACTTGGTTCTGGCAAATCGATTTTGCACACTTATCAACTGCAATATCTTGATGCGGTAGATTTTGCAAAAGTACTTGATAGGATTGTTAAAGCAGAGGGCGCTCAGGTAGAAGGAGGAGCACCACAATCAACGGCAAAAGCAGAAAGAGGCAGCACGGAACGGTTCTTTGAAGGTGTGGCAATCATGACCGATAGACCTGCTGGCTTGAAAGAAGTTGCTGAAAAACCCGAAAAGAGCGTATATAAATATTATGGCGGTAACAAATTGATAGTTGCTGCACGCAGCGAAGATTGGGAGCGCTTAAGAAAAATTATTGAAGAACTCGATACACCACAGCCGCAGGTAATTCTGGAAGTGCTCATTGCTGATTTGACAATAACTGATGACAGAATCTTGGGCAGCATCATGCGCAACCCTGCCGCCATTCCTATGCCACGCATCGGTTATAGTAACAGGCCAATGTCATTCCAGTCAGCACAGCTTGGGCAAGTTGCGACTAATAATGTTAACTGTAGTGTTGCACCACCCCTTGGGCCTTCTGTAGCCGGACCAAACAGTTCTCTAGCCGCAAACCTTGCAAAATTTGACACAATAAATCTCACCAATGGTAGTTGTGTGCCCGGAGTCGATATCGCAGCCGCAATCTCAGCGTTACGGCCAGGCTCTACCATGATTACTATTAGCGATCCGCTCAATACTGCGCCTCCTGGTGCGCCTGGTAGCACCTGGGATATTTTGCAAATTTTAGAAAGCTATGCACAAGTTAAGGTTCTTTCGCATCCCCATATCATTGCAACAAATAACAAAAATGCACAAGTAGCGGCTACGGAAGTAAGGCTCGTAGCGGCAGAAGCTGTAGGTAGCGCTGGCGGTGCAACAACTGTGCGCAATGCGAACATTACGGCAACCTTAACGGTTAATTTAACCCCGCACATAAGCTCTGCAAATACCGTTAATATACAAATCAGTATAGATATCCAAGAATTTACAACCATGGATACAACGAATGCTAATAGAAACACCCGAAACTTAACAACCAACGCCAACGTCGAATCAAATGCTATTCTTGCACTTGGTGGATTATTGCGGACATCAACTACGGCAAATCAAGTTGAAACACCATTACTTGCAAGAATTCCAATTCTAGGCTGGTTATTCAAAAGTCGCGAAGAAGTAAGTACTAAAAATAATCTTACGGTTTTCATACGCCCGATCATCATTCAACCGCGACTGCGTGGTGGCGTTGATGGCTACACTAAAGATCATATTGGTATTGCAAAAACATACTCTCGTGAGGGAGTTGTTTTTGACAACTTGCGTGATCCAATAACTCGCTGGTTCTTTGGTAAAGCTGACGATGCTGAGGAGGCAACGAATCTATTCCTAGAACAAAATGTAGAGCCAGTAAAACTGTTTGACCAACCAGTAAGACCACTTACTAAAAAAGAGCGCAGAGAACGAAAAAAGTTAGCAAAAAATGAACCAATAAAGGAAAAAGCGGCAGAAGTTCTCACTGCTGACCGCTCCGAACAGATGAAAAAACTTTTAGAAGAACAAGAAAATCCGTTAATCGCCACTGAGCATCGAACTCGTGAGACGATCCTCAATACGTAGTAGGTGATTATATTTTGCGCAGCGCTCGCCACGCAGTAACCCACCAGCTTTGAGCTGACTTGCACTGGTACCTACTGCTAAATCAATGATGAGAGTATCTTCGGTCTCCACCGAGCGGTGGGAGAAAATTACGCCAAGATTCTGCTCCTTGCATAATTTGACTGCTTGCAAGGTCTGCGTAATAGTACCTATCTGATTTGGTTTTATAATGGCAGCATTTGCGGCGCCTTTTTGAATGCCGTACAAAATACGTTCAGGATTGGTGGCAAAAAGATCATCACCCACTATTTGTATTTTATCACCAAGAGTACTCGTTAAATTTGTCCAACCATCCCAATCATATTCGCTCAGACCATCTTCGATAGAATAAATCGGATAATTGGCCACCAGCTGCTCATAGAGCTTAATCATGTCTTGAGTAGAAAATTGATCATCCCCCCAGTGATAAAGACCTGATGCTTGGTCATAAAATTGCGAAGCGGCAACATCAAGCGCAATGGCAAAACCACCTTCTTGCCAATCGTTCATTTCTTCAATAAGTTCTGCGACAAAATCTAATGCAGCAATATCATCAGGAAAATCATTAGCAAAACCACCTTCAAGCCCAACAATGAGCGGAATCCCCACACTGTGTAATTTTTCTTGTGCGCGGTGAAATAATTCCATACCAGCATCGATGCTTGAGCGTGCTGTATTTTCGCCAATCGGCACAATCATAAATTCTTGAATTCTTAAATTATTGTCGGCATGAGCACCGCCATTTATGATATTAAACATGGGAAATGGCAGCGTCACTTCATCGGAGCCCGAAATGTAGGCAATCAATTCATAAGGCAGTAACCCTTCAATTAATGCTTGCGCTTTAAGAACCGCTGAACTTACTGCCAACATTACGTTACCACCTATGAGACTCTTTGTCGGAGAATTATCTAATTCAAGCAATTTAGCATCCATGAGGGTGATATCAGGTTCGCGATCGAGCACTAAAGGCGCAATCGTTTGTTCAATAATGCCAATTGCATTGAGTAAACCTTTACCAAAAAGTCGATCGCCACCATCACGCAACTCAGTAGCTTCATGAGCTGATCTTGAAGTTCCAGAAGGAACTGAAGCAGTGATATGAACTTCATTATCAAGAATTATTTCGCATTCAAGCGCAGGTTCGCCACAGCAATCGACAATTTCTCGGCCAGAAATCTTGGTTATATTCATACCACAACTACCTCATTTAAAAATGTTCCCATAATAAAGCTACTGTACAGGGAACGTGGCCATTATTGCAATGATGCTAAAAATACCCCTAAAATGTTTACAAATAGAAAATGCAAATGGTAGACTCACAATATAGCGTTATACCAAAAAGAGCATAAGGAATGTTTATGAAAAAAAGTGCGCTACTAAGCCTATGTCTTTGGGTTTTTTTGTTGAGCCAAGACAACTCATCATTTGCTCGCCTAAAAACAACTGCATCTATCCAAAAACTAGCCGAAGTCACAGTGACCAAAAATCCTGCCAAGCTAGTGTTAGAATTA
>JABDCY010000019.1 GCA_013287855.1 Candidatus Babelota bacterium
AGCGTCGACAAGCACTCAAAAATATTGAATATCTCAGGCAACAACTTGAAGATGATTCAAACGATTTAAAAGACGAATACAAAAAATTATATCAAGAAAGTATTTTCGGAACTCTCGACAACTACTTAAAAGAAAAAAAGTGCATCCTTTACGATGGCTGGTGGATTTCGCAACAACGCGTTGATGAATTGCGCCTTCGCACGCAGGTGGTCACCGTATTTGTGCATTGCCCTTTCAATATTATGCTTCAGCGGCTTTCTAAGCGTAACAATACTGCAGAACAGCATGAAAATAATCGTGAACGCAAATTTTATATGCAAGCGCTGCCTAGTTTTAAAAAGAAATATCGCCCAACACCTAATAAAGACATAGCTATTGACTATGTAGAAAAGAAAGAACTGACCGCTTCCTTACAAGCAATTAAAAAGACATTGATACCAACTTCACAGGAGCCTCTAATTGGTCGTTTTACCCAAAGAGATTTCACGCAAGAAGAACTTGACGAATATGCCAAAGAATTGCTTGCACGACTTGGCCTTACCAACAAAAATGAAGCAGCAATTTGTCCCGATGTAAGCTATGACTATCTGATTCGCTCTAATTCGAGTAATCCTCAAGAGGCTGTTGAACATCTGCTTGATATTGTTAATCGCGTTCAATCCTAAGGCAACATTTCATCTGACTCATTTACTTTTTCATGTGGTTTCCTAATATTGGATAACTAATTTTTTGTAAGGAGATATGGGAAATGATAGCTGTTGCGCAAAAATTACCAAAACGCCATCTATTTTTACTATTTTTTGCTGCCTTAATAATCCGTTGTTTTGTATTCTTCGCATTTGTTCAATATGAAGGCCGCTATCAACAAGCAGATAGCATGGACTATCACAACTGTGCAATTGGCCTCTGGTGGGGAACTGGTATGCACATGGCCGACTCCCATGAGCCAATTTTCTGGCGCACACCCGGCTATCCACTCTATCTAGCACTTTTTTATACGCTTTTTCCTGAAAAAAAAACAGGATTTGCTGATTGGCGAAAAGCACATACGGCAGCAATCGTCGTCCAAATTATTCTTTCTTCTTTGATACCAATTTTATTATGGCTTCTTGCAATGGCTCTCACGAACTCTTCTATTCTCGCATTATTACTGGCTTGGATTAGTGTGCTGCATCCAGGATTTGTACTTGCAAGTACCTACATTTTAACCGAGGGATTAGCTGTTGTTCTTTTCCTGCTTTTTTTAGTGTTTTTTTACAAACAGCTGCGTGCAGTTGGCGAGCAGAATTTTTCACGTCTTTCTTTACTAAGTGCTGCTCTTTTTCTTGCTGCGTATACCTGGATGCGGCCTATGGGACAATTTGTGGCAGTCGTTGCCATATGCATTCTGTTTTCTTTCAGTCGAGATCAATGGAAATTACGCATGCGCAAAGTATTGTGGTTTGCACTGATTTTTTTTGCTGCCATTGCGCCTTGGTATGTACGCAATCATAATCTGACAGGGCACTGGTTTTTTTGCCCTATGTCAGGCCCGTATTTAAATTCTTTTTGCGCCCCAAAAATTGTCCGCACCGTAAAAGAAGTTCCTCTTGAGTTTGCCATCCGTTTGCTCTATAAAATCGCCACTGAACGCGCAGAAAGAGCTCGCAAAGAACTTGAAGGCACTGGCTATGTGTTAGCCCGCGAAACAATTTGTGGCAGTATTGCTTGGCCACTTATTAAAGAATATCCTTTGATTTTTATCAGAGATTGGACCAAGGAAGTTCTTAAAACAACATTCGACTTGTATTCGTATCAATTTGTTGCCATGACAAATGGCAGTTTCCGCTACGACCCACTTGAAGAATTTTTATCAGAAAAACTGGCTGCTTGTTTGTATAAAGAAGGAGTCCCTTGGTGGATTCGCCTTGTAAGTTACCTAGAACTGATCTATGAGATTTTGTTGTGGATAGGTTTGTTGGCAGGAGCATGGCTGTTCATGCTATGGCCTCTGTATCCCGGTCATCCTGAGTACCGAGCGTCGCGAGGTGTATCGAAGGATAGTTCGATACAATTTGCTCAGAAGCTTCACAAATCACTCACTATGAACGGATTAGATATTTCACAATTACATCTGCTGTGGTGGCAGGTTGCACCATTTATTGGTGCCGTGCTCATCATGACCGGTGGTTTTGGTTATGCACGCTTGCGGCTTCCGGTGGAAGGTCTTATGATAATTTTAAGTCTTACTTGGTGGTTATATAGAGTACATGATACAAAACATCAATCACTAAAAATGATAAAAACATAAATAAAAGTGAAAAAACTATGAAAAATCTCTATGCTCCTTGGCGGGATATTTATACAACCGGAACTGCGCGAACCAATAAAGGCGATGAGCCACAAAAATCATGCATTTTTTGCATCCAAATTGCTGCTCATCAAGATGAGAAATATTTTATTCTCAAACGCTACAAACATCACGTTGTCATGTTGAATTTGTATCCGTACAATGCTGGCCATTTGTTGATAGTGTCCTATGAGCATGTACCCGATCTTGTAGCTTTAAGTGAAACGGCTCGTGCAGAACTTATGGAGATAAGTTCGCAATGCACCTCTGTTTTATATAAAGCTCTTAAAGCAGATGGCATCAATGTCGGTTTAAACTTGGGCAAGGCTGCAGGAGCAGGCGTACCAAGTCATATACACCTGCATGTGTTGCCGCGATTCACCGGTGACACTAACTTTATGCCGACACTTGCAGAGACTAAAGTAATCTCATTTGATCTGCACAAAATTTACGCGCAACTCAAAGAATATTTTGTATAAAACTGAATAAATTTATCTAGGAATAAAATGCGTAAAAAATCATTACTATTTCTCGCGATATTAACTTGCCAATATTGTATAGCATATGACATTTTTGCTCGTAAAAAGATCAACGAATATTGTTTAGCAACAGCGCTTGGAGGCGCCTCAATTACTACGGCCTGCATGGGCTTAGCATCATCTCTGCACCTATCAATAGCTTTACGCATGATGAAGCTGAAACAAATTGTCTCAAAAAATCCAAATGTTCCGGAAAAACTCCAAGCAGAAATAAAAGAATTAACAAATTTAGCTAGCAGAAATGTGCGTTATCACGGACTTCGGATGGCGACAGGCATTGCTCTTTCAGCTTGCACTGGGTATTATTCATATACTTTTTTTAAAAAAGCCTATCATAACAAATAAATGCTATTAAATTCACTATTCACTTCAATTTTGGCTAGCCATTTTAATGGTTAATTGCTCAGCAATTTCCTCATCTACCTGCATCCTTGCAAGCTCTATTTTTAGGTCATTGATTTCGGCATTATATTTTTTGGAGAGTTGATGATGCGCAAGTCGCAGTTCATCATTTTCCATGGCCAATTTTTTTATCTGTTCTTTGTAGCTCCCTTTGTGCTCTTTTTCTGCAAAAACTGCTTTATTCAATTCTCTCACGTGATGCTCCAGATGAAATATGCGATCACTATTTTTGGTAATTTGGTAGTTTAGCGATGCAATTTCTTTGTTTTTTTCTTGCAGTTCTTGTTCTTTGAGCATCAAGGTGCTCACTAATTTTTGCTGTTTTTCTGAACCATTTTTTACTTTAAGAAGTGCACGATCTTTTTCTTGATTCAAGGTTGCACACTTATCCAGATATTTTTGTTCGATATCTTGCTCGAGTTCACTGCGTTCCTTTTCAGCTTTCGCCAGTTTTACTGTTATCGCGTCATGTTCTGTGCGCTCTTGCTGCAATACATGTTCTAAATTAGCAACCTTCTTATTTTTTTCAGCACACTCTTGGTTGAGCGACTCGATGTGCGCCTGTGCATGTGCAAGTTTTTGTTCGAGGGTATTTTTGTCTCGTTCCACTACGTGTCTTTGCTCTTTTTCATGCTTGAGTTTGGTGGCCGCTTTATCACGTTCTTGCATCAACCCCTGTTGTACCTGCATGCAGGTATCATTTTTCTGAAGCTGTTTAGAGCCGCGCTGTTCAATTTCACCACAATGCACCATTGGCACTGCGGCAAGAACATCAACCGATTTTTTTTTGCGCGCATAGGTTTCAGAATCGTGTAAAAATTTTCGTAGTTGACGAGCAGTCTTTGCTGTGTGAACAGGCAAACAACAAAGCATTATAGCAACGACATTTTTTGACATCTTCATATCTTCCCCCTTTTATATTCCCTTATGAGAATATTTTATCGAGGTAACTGTTTAAGAAGCAACAACGGCAGTAAAGATTTTATTGTACCGCAGAATATCCCTGCTTAACTGCAGGAAGAAGTTCTCCTAACCTTTCTAATAATCTTTCCAATTCAGATTTAGGTCGGCCAAGTTCAGCCTCATATTTTTTTGTTGGCTCAATGAGACGTTCAATGGTAACTGGCGCTTCACCGGTAACTCCAGAATTTCCCGGATAATATTCAGGGTAATATGGTGGATATTCGGGATACCATGATGGTTGATATGGCTCGGGCATGTACGGCGCCTGAGGACCAAATCCAGAAACTTCACCGCGGGGTTGTTGTGGAAGTTGTGTACCAATACCAGATACTGTCGGTGTTTGTGGTTGCTCGCCAACTCCGCCTGGAATGTTTGGACTAATCACCGATGGTTGTTGAATGCGTGGCGGTAATTGCTGTTCAACATACGATGGTTCTTGCTCGGAAGGCATCACGCCTGTTTGTGTAGGTAGCTCTGTGGTAGGAGGAACTGAGATTCTTCCTGGTTTTTCTGTACTCAAGACATTTGGAAATGTTGGTAGCGGTCTCGGCTTTTTGCCTGGCTTAAATGGTTGCACACCTGACGGTTTGGTAGGCGGTCGCTCACCTTGTTTAATAGTAGTTGGCAGTGAGGTTGGGATAGTTGGTGGTACTGTAACAACTGGCGGCCCTTTGGGAGGTTGTTCAGGAACCTGTGGTTTTCCGATAGGCTGTGTAATTGGTTTAGTGATTGGTTCAGTAACTATTTCGAATGGTCTAGTTTCTTTTTGCGGTTGTTTTGTTGGCTTTGGTTGTTCACCTTCTTTAGGTTGTGTCAATGTTTCAGGTTCTGTTACCGGTTTTGGTTCAATTTTTTCTTTTTCCTTGGTAAGTCTTTCAACATCATCTTGTAACTTTTGTTCACGCTGTAATCCTTTTTCCAACTCATCTTTGAAGCGCTGCAATTCATTGTTAAGCGCATCTTGCCTAATCTGGAGCACTTCATTTTGTCGTTCGGTAAGTTTCAATTTAGTATCAGTTGCTTGCAAGGCCTCGAGCTCTTGATTGTGCTGATTTTCCAATACGTGCAGCTCATCCGTGAGCTTTTTAATGTTCACTTTAAGTGCTTCGTTTTCAGTTTTTGTTAGGCTTAATTCGGTTGTTTGTTGAGAAGTTAGATCCTGTAACTGCTTCTCTTTGTTTGAAATTTTTTCAGCAAACTCGGTAACTTTTTGTTTTTGTGCTTGTACCTCACTTTGTAAACTCTGAACTTCTTGTGTTTTTTCCCCTCTTTCTTTTTCTAGTGTTAAGATTTTTGCTTCAGACTCTTCTAACAAAGGCTTGAATCGTGTTTGAAATTCTTTTACGACTTGCTTACCAGCAGTAGTTTTCAATGTTGGTTCCTCAACTTCTCCTCGTAAAAAATTGGCCAACTCTTTTACGTCTGCTTCGCTTAATTGCAAATCATCTATAGTCTCTTGCTGTTTTTTAAGCTGCTTGTCTCTGTTCGCTAATTCAAGCGCGTGCTTTCTATTGAGCTCGTCAATGTCTTGCTGTCCCTTTTTTTGTGCCTCATTGTATTCATGTTCTTTAGACACGAGAGCATTTTGGGCTGCCTGCTTTGCGGCCTCAGCTTTCTGAGCTCCTTTATTTGCTTCATCAACTTGGGCACTAACTTCATCATAAATTTGTTTTTCTCTTGCTTTTAACCTTGCTGCTGATTCTGTTGCCCAAATCTTTCTTGCTTCAATTATTCCATTTTCTATACGAGAAGGCGCTTCGCTTTGCAGTTTCTCAAAATCCTGTTTTGCCTTCTCAGCTTCAAGTGCCAATTTCCCTATTGTTGCTTTTTGCTCTGCAATCTCCTTTTCTTTTGCTTGTAATACTAAGCCGTTCTGCTCTATTACTTTTTGCAACTCTGTATTTAGTCTTTCTTCAAATGCTCTTTTTTGATTTTCCTGTTCCTCACCTCGTAGACGTTGAGCTTCTTCATCTTTAAGTCTTAGTGCCTCTGCAGTTTGTTGGTTATCTTTCTCTTGCTGTTCAAGAAGCAGTCTCTTATCATCGTCAACTTGCTTCATAAGATCGTCTATTGCTTGTTTATAAGTTTGTTCTTGCTGCCTTAATTGTTCTTGTACCCTGAGATAGTTTTCACCAGATTCTCTGCTTTGTTGCTCTGCTTCTGTCAATTTTTGCTGCAAATCATGCACAACTAATTCGCTTTGTTGTGCGGCTGATGCTGTCACAGCATCAGTAGCTTCTTTGACTACGGTAGGCAGTTCTTTGTCTTTAAATTCTTGAACGGCTTTAGTACGTGCTGCTTTTTCCACATCAGGAATTGTACTAATCGTTTGAGCTAATGATGCATTTTCAGCTTTTAGTCGTTCAAATTCTTTGCCGTAAGATTGTCTTAATTCAGCGTTTTGTTGTTCTAATTCTTGGGTTATTTTTAAATAATTTTCTCCTGACTTTTGTTGTTCTTGTTGTGCAAGATCTAATTTTTTCTGATAATCAGACACCATGAGAGCAGTCGTCTCTTTTTCTTTAGCTAATTGCTCTTGCAAACCTGCTATTTGTTTTTCTGCTGCTTCAAATTTTGTGGTCAATGCGGTACTTTGCTTTGAAATATCACCTATCGATTTTCGCGCTTGAATATTTTCTTGTTCAAGCTTAAAAAGTCGCTTCAGCAATTGCTTATTTTCAGCTTCTGTTTTACCAACGGTAGTCAATTTGCTTTTGACTTCTTCCAGCTCGTGCCCCTGTGCTTCTACGTGCTTTTCGAGCATCGTTAAAGCTTCGGTCTTTTTGCTTAATTGATCTTTGAGCACTGCGGTTTCTTTCTTGAAATTATCGATCTCCGTCGTCAATTTTTCAGTGTTTATTCCTTTTGCTTCAAGTTCCTTAGTGGTCATTTCAAGTTGTTGAATCTGCGCGTCTTTCTGTTTTATGTTGTCACTTAGTTCTTCAATTTTCTTTTGCGCATCTCCCAATTGACGTTTGGTAGTTTCAAACCTCTCGCCTACGCGGCCAGCTTCTTCCCGCGCCAAATCTGCACGAATTTTTTCCGTCTTAAGTTGCTTGCTGGACAACTCGTTACTTTTTTTTAACTCGACAATTTCTTGCTGCGATATTGGTTTTTGCGGCACTTCAACCTTTTTAGGAACTTCAACAGGAGGTGGTGGTTGCTCAGTAACTGTCACCGCTTGTTTGATTTCAGTTGATTCAAATTCTGGTTTTGTTGCTCCTGCAGCAGCCCGTCCCGGAACTTCTGTAACTACTACGGCTTCCTTAGGCTTTTCTAGTTCTGTGATAGTTTTTCTTTCCTCAACAGGCTTGATTGGTTTTTCGGCTTCGGGTAGTTTTCCTTCTGCCTTCAGCCTCTCTGCCTCTTGCTGTTTGCGAAGTGCCTGTTCTACCTTGCGTTGTTCTTCGTTCCTTATAATTTCTAGAATTTCATCAAAGTTTTTATTTTCTTTTGTATAAAGACGGGTCATCTCCTTGCCATAACCTTTTTGCACAAATGATTGTAATTCAGCTGCTTTTTCAGGGAATTTTTCTTTATATTCGGCAAGCTGTTCACTCAAAACTTTTTTTATAGGTTCTATAGTTTTTTCAACTACGGTTGGTGGTTTTATGACTTCTGTCGGAATAGTTTCAATCGGCTCTACAAAAGAAGGTATTTTCTCTTCCTTAGCCTTGAGTACATTTATCAATGCTTTAACCATGTCATCGAGGGGCATAACCTTAGATGTAAGAACACCTATAATATCGTTTCGGAAGCGCTCAATTTCTTCTGGATGGCTTTCCAAAAGTTCACCCAATTGATCTTTGAGGGTTATATCTGCTAAATTTTGCTGCCACACTTTTTCGGGGAGTATGGCATCTACAATAATGGTTTTTAGTTTTTTTTCTGATTTAATTTGATCAATTATGTCACTAGGCTCTTTTTTTAAAGATTGAGCAAGATTTTCGATAGCCTCACTAAATTGCTGCTCGAGTGGTTGCATTTCAGTTTCTGAAATTGTTTCGAAATAATAGGGAACTTGCTCCTCTGGAATTTTCGGTAGAACCATTCTCGAAAATTCAGGATTGATTTCCATAAAATTAACAAACTCTTTTGGCTTCATAACGCCTTCAAATAATTTTCCTGTGGGAAGCTTGACACCTTCACCAAATTTTTCACCTTGCCTTACATTGTTAATTACGTTTGGCTTGAACACCTGAGGATTTCTTCTTATTATCGTATTGATTGCTCTAGTATTGATAATTCTCTGTCCTGCTCTCGTCAAACCTCTCACATTCATCCCAAAACCATCAAAATTCACCAAACAAAGCATGACGGCAAAAAGCCGCCCTAGTTTTGCGAAAATGTTAATAGTTTTATTCTTCATGTGGTAAACCGTCCTTTTGGAAGACACCTAGGCTTATTACAAATTTACTATTTGAAATAATACAAAGGCAAGAATTTGCTTTCTTATGTAACCTGAAGACGTGAAAGAAGGGATTTGTAAACATGAACCCCCACCACATGCAAGCACATGATGAGGGCGTTCATATGAGGAGGTTATTCAAACATAACCCTCTAGGATATACCCTATTTAGGGTAGTACCCAGCATAACAGAGGAAATCTATATTGTCAAACCGTATATCTTATGAAATAAGTACAAGCAAGGCATTTGCAGTCTGATAATTTATCTGTAAAATACATAGTAATGGAGGATTTATGAATTTTTTGAAGAAAACACTCTTTTTTTTCCTGCTAGTTGCTTTTTTAAGCAACAACCATACTATTTTTGCAAATTCAGATACCTTATTTGCTTCTTGGCAGCAAAAGTTTAAAGAATTTACTGAAACGGAAACCTTTTTGAAATTAAAAACGGTCTATTTATTCTTCAAATTTAGAAAAATACCAACCAATTTCAAGGTATTTTCGTCTATCATTAATGATAATATGAGCGATACCCGCAAATGTTTTTTTGGCGACTCTGGCGACACTAAACAATTTTCATTCAATTCTTTTAAAAATCCATTCCGCGTGCGCAAAGTCTAAAATTCATAAGAACTTATTATTTTGGCCAGTTTGCCTGATTGCAAATTTGTCGCTACTCTGAAATACATAAAAAATATTATGATATGGTTCGACTAAGCTCACCACGAACGGATGGAAGGATTTTATGAAATCCCTAGAAATACGCCAAAAATTTTTCGATTTCTTTATCAAACGCAAGCACGAAAAAGTTGCAAGTTCCTCCCTCATTCCTGCCCAGGATCCCACACTTCTTTTTGCCAACGCTGGCATGAATCAGTTCAAAGATGTTTTTTTAGGCAAGGAAAACCGCAGTTATAAACGTGCCGTTACCATTCAAAAATGCATGCGCGCGGGCGGCAAGCACAACGACCTTGATAACGTTGGTTTTACCAAACGCCATCTTACCTTCTTTGAGATGATGGGGAATTTCTCGTTTGGTGATTATTTTAAAGAAGAAGCTATCGAATTTGCCTGGGATTTTATAACTAAAGAAATGAAAATCGATGCAAGCAACTTGCATGCAACGGTTTTTACTACCGATGATGAATCGTACAACATCTGGCACAAAACAGTTGGCATTCCAGAAAATCGCATGCACCGCCTTGGTGCCAAAGAAAATTTCTGGCAAATGGGCGATACCGGCCCATGCGGTCCATGCACCGAAATTCACCTTGATCGTGGCCCTGCATTTGGTTGCAAAGAACAATGTAGCCCGGCATGTGATTGTGATAGATTTTTAGAAATCTGGAACCTTGTGTTCATGCAGTTTGATCGTCAGCCTGATGGCACCGATGTGCCACTCAAGCAAACGGGCGTCGACACTGGCATGGGCCTTGAACGGCTATGCGCAGTGGTACAAAATGTTGATTCTGTCTATGGAACTGATCTTTTTGCCAATATTATTAAAGCAATTGAAAAAGAAACTGGCCTCACCTATGCAAAGCAAGATGCTCAAACACAAGCAGCATTCCATGTGCTGTGTGATCACATTCGCGCATCTACTATGCTCATTGGTGATGGCTGCGCACCATCGAATGAAGGGCGCGGCTATGTCCTGCGCAAAATAATCAGACGCGCGGCACTTTTTGCACAAAAACTCACCGATAAAAATATTTTCCCAGATCTTTCTGCAGTAGTCGTGCAAGATATGGGAACCATTTATCCTGATATTGTGAGCAACAAAACACTGATTCATAAAGTGCTCAGCAGCGAAGTGGAAAAATTTTCTGCTAATTTAGTCCGTGGACAACATCTCCTTTCTAAGATTTTCGTAGAAGACGCTAAAAACAAAGTTGTGACGGGCGCTCAAACCTTTAAGCTCTATGACACTTTTGGATTTCCAGTGGAACTTACCAAGCTGATTGCGCATGAAAAAGGCTTTGGGGTTGATGAAGAAGGCTTTAAGGCTGAAATGGCACAGCAACAAGCGCAATCGGGTAAAAAAGATGAAACTGCAACCGTGCATGTTGCACTGGATGAAAACATCGAAACCGAATTTACCGGCTACAAAGAACTTGAAACAACCTCACACGTCATTGCACTTATTGAAGATAATAAAGTGGTTAATGAAGTTCCTGCCGGCGCTGATTGTTGGGTTATTGCAAAAAAATCCCCATTTTTTATTGTTGGTGGCGGACAAGTTCCTGATAAAGGTTGGGTCACCATCAATGGTAAAAAAATAACATTTAAGGCAGTCGACTACATCAACAATGCTATTGGTGTACATATTGAAGCACCTGCTAATATCAAAGTTGGTGACGCCATAGTCTCTACGGTTAACAAAGAGTTGCGCATCACCGCGATGAAAAATCACACCGCAACACATTTACTGCAAGCAGCATTGATGCAAATCTTGGGTAAAACCATCAAGCAATCAGGTTCGCTCGTGGCACCTGATTATCTGCGTTTTGATTTTACTTATCCTGAGAATTTAAGCCCACATGACACTAAACGCGTTGAAGATCTGGTTAATGAAAAAATTCGAGAAAATATCGAAGTCAAAATTGAGTACATGACCTTATCTGAAGCTACCAAAAAAGGAGCGCTCGCATTTTTTGGTGACAAATATAATCCAGAAAAAGTGCGCATGGTGTGCATCAACAACTTTTCAACTGAGCTTTGTGGCGGCACCCACGTGCATCGCACCGGTGATATTGGCGCATTTAAAATCACTGAAATTACGGCACTTTCTGCCGGTCATCGCCGCATCGTTGCTGTCACTGGTCCAAAAGCAATCGACTTGTTCCAAGAATGTTTTGATATAACGAAAAACCTCAGCAATGAATTTAAAGTGAAACGTGAAGAGATTGTGGATGCGGTACTTAAACAAAAAGAACAACTTAAACATCTGCATACAAGTATAAAACAGCTCAAAAAACAACTTTGGCAAAGCAAGATTCCTGTGTGGAGCAAAGATACTGAGACTATCAATGGCGTCCCCTATGGATTTGTAGAAGTTGAAGGTTATTCCGCAGAGGATCTCAAAGAAATTGCTTCAGCACTCGAACATCAAAAATCAGGGCTCTATGTGGTAATTAACGCCGAGGGAGACCGCACTACCTTCTATACACAAGTTTCACCTACCTATAGCAGCAAGGTTAATTTACAAAAATTTGCCACGTGGTTAAAAGAAGCCCATGGTATTAAGGGCGGAGGAAAAGAAAACAACTTGCAAGGTGGTGGTGGCAAATTTGATGCCAAATTAAAAGAGGGAATAAAATCTTGGTTGGCACAGCAATAAAAAACCACTTTACAAAATTATGAAAAAACTTTTATGGTAAGTTAGTTATTGCTACCATCTACCTTATTTTTTTAGGAGAATTACATGCAACTTCAGTATAAAATAGTAAGCATTACTTTGCTGCTTTCGTGCGCAGCGCAAGTAGTCAGCGCATTAGATAAACCAACAACGGCAACAAGTGCGGCAAAACCGACACCAGCAACAACGTCTCTACCACCTACAACATCAGAAAAACTACCGCCTCCACCGCCACCAACTAAACCTGAGACGCCAGTAAAACAATCAAAACCTGAAAAGGAAATGAAAGACGTCGCACTTCCAGATCCACAAGCGGAAAAAGTTAAAGAAGAAATAAAGATGGTAGCAAAAGAAGCGCCTATGGAAGCTCCAAAAGCTATCACAAAACCTGGTTCGCAAGCCTTGATGGCTCAATTTGAGAAAGTTCAAAAAGAATTGCTTGATCTTATAAATGAAGCAGAAAAATATGTGAAAAACAACCCTGCTGAAAAAGAGAAAATTTTAGAACAAATTGGTATGGTTTTTGGTCTCACCATTGGCGGTCTTGAGAAAGTTTCTGGTGAAAAATTAATTCCTGATCTTGAAACAATCGAAGCAACAGCACCGACAATTAAAAAACCAACAAGACCAACTTCAACTAAAAAAGCTGCACATCCTATGATTCCTGGTCCAAAAGTTGCCCAACCAACTGAGCCTAGGGTGATTGAAAAGAAAATGACGCCAAAACCAATCTCAACTCCATCAGTTAAACCTGAAGCAGGCGAAATTAAACAACCGGAACCAATCAAATCACCAGACATCGAAGTGGCAACAGCTGAAGTGGTGAAAAAAATGGATGAACTGGCAGCTATGTCACCACAACAAACAGCAGTGCCAGAATCTAAAGTAACATCTGAAAATTTATAAACATAATCCTTAGAATTTGCCCCATGAACTTGTTGTTCATGGGGCATTTATTTTCTTCTTATATGCATTTCACTATCATTGATACCTGATAAAGAATCTTACGTTAATTGACGGGGGGGGATCAACCTATGCGCTTTATAATGATTTTCACGTGGATAACTACTTTTTGTTATGTCGGACGCACGTACTGCATGGATGCTATGGCAGATACACAAGGCAAATTTTCATTTGCCATATTTAAACCACAAGAACATGAACAGATTCTGACTAAAGTTAATCACAAAGGTACAACAAATAAGATGTTATTTATTGGTCTAGACACAACAACGGTAAAAGAATTGAAACAGCATGCCGCTATGAAGGCTTGCTGTTGTTCCCACGAAGGGATTTATATCAACTATAGTAAATGGTCCGCTGCTACTGAAACGGATGATAGATTGACTTCTGAACTAAGCAATGTTCTCGGTAGTCTGCACAAAGATCATGGAAATTTTACCAGCAAAGATTTAGCGCGACTGCTGACTATACAACATAGCACCATATCATACGTTGTTTTAGCTGAAAGGAAGAAATAGGGGAGGAAAAAAATGAAGGTTATAAATTTTTTGTATTTGAGCTGCCTGGTCGCACACAGCAGTCAGATCGTGAGCATGGATAAATCGAAAGATTCACAAGCAACATCAAACAATGATTATATATTTATGTCTATTCCTGTAACTACGCGAGCTGATTTAATAGCCAAGGCAGTTAACAATAGTTATCCAAATCCAACCATACTTGCGATTTCAGTTGATAATAGTTCAGAAAAACTATCACTTTCTACAATATTAAAATCTTTTGAAAGCAAATCTCCAAGCAGATTTCATGTACATTATCAAATTGGATATAGTGATAAAGAAAAACAGCAACTCGCAAGCACAGAATCAGAAGAAAAGACGAAAGAGGTCTTAGATAGAATTGACAAAGGTACAGAACAAAAATTACAAACTTCTGATATTGTAACATTACTCTCATTGCGGCATGGAACCGTCACCAGTATTTTTCTTGGGTATGCATTTAAGAAAGAGTGAGATCAGATCAAACCTTCAATTATTTTTACCGCATCTTGAATAAAATGCTCAACTTCCTGCTGGCTTTCACTAAAATTTTGGAGCACATAATTTGGCACTTCTTCGCGTGCCACAGGTCGTGAAATGCCACACGAGAGTCGCGGAAACTTATCACCACATTGTTCAATAATCGATTTAAGTCCATTGTGTCCTTTTGCACTACCGCCAAGACGAACTTTAAGTTTTCCAAAGGGAAGTTCCAGTTCATCATGCACGACCAAAATATTTTCTGGCTTTATGCCTTTCTTGGTCAAATAAGGAATCACAACGCCTGAACTGTTCATATACGTTTGAGGTTTAATAAGCACTATCGGTTTGTCAGAAATCGTGATAGTTGCAAGCTCCATAGTATCTTTGCTTTGCCATTGTCCGCCATGCGCTTGCACCATTGCATCGACAACCATAAAACCGATATTGTGACGATTGCGAGCAAATTTTGAACCAGGATTACCAAGTCCAATAATTGCCTGAATGGGAAGTTTTTGTGTTACCATAAAATTCCTTAGAAAAATATCTGCTTAAGCTTTTCTTCAAGTGATTGCTTGATGTCAAAACAGTGCAATTTTGGTCTCATCGGCTGTGGCACCGTGGGAGAAATATGCACCGATGTAAATAACCCAGCATTAAGAATTACATCCACACCACACGAAAACACCCCATGGACAAAATAGCCATATATTTTTTGTACGCCTTTTTCTTGTAAAAGCTGTGCTGTGTGCAAGGCGGTACCACCAGTATCCAAGATATCATCAATGATAATTGCCGCGCGATTACCCACATAACCTTCGATCTGAGTAATTTTTACTACATCAGCAGACAAGCGTTTTTTGGTGCAGGTGACTAAAGGTAAAGAAAGAATATTGGCTACCATTTGCGCTCGCTCAACAGCTCCACGATCAGGTGCTACAATACAGCACTCTTGCCATCCAGGAATTTTTTCTTGAATATCACGCGCAATATCCTGATCTACCGCGATAATTTGCACCGGGATAGAAAAAAGAGAGGAAAACTCTGCATCGTGAGGTTCAACAACGACTATTTGATCAACACCAACTGCCTGCATCATGCGTGCACATGCCCCTAAGTTTCCTTGGTAGGCAGAATTTTGACTATCAACTGTTTGGCGCGCATACGCACAATAAGGAATTATCCAGGTTAAACGCTTAATTTTGCGCTGTTTGAGCGCATGCACCAAAAATAAAGCATGCATGATAGATTCTTGTACCGGATTATGTGTTGCTGCAATAAGGACAACTTCTTGATTCTGCCACCCAACTTCTTCGCTCACATGTAGAGAAATTTCACCATCAGCAAAATTGGAAATTGTTGGTACCAATAATGGTGCCTTGAGAATCGTAGCTACCGAATGAGCGAGGGTATAATTTTGGTCCAAGGCAAGGCACATCAGGTTGTTCATGATAGGCGTCTTTCGAACAAAAAAGGCCGATGGAAATCCATCGACCTTTTTTAAATTCTAGCTTTGCATTATGCGTTTGATTTGCTGCTGCTTGAAGTTTTTGAACTTGCAACCGCTGTTGAAGATTGCTTACCTGAACTACCACGTTTTTCATGGTTTCTATCCATGATTGAAACTATGTGGGTAGTAGGTTCTTGATCAGCTGCGCTGTAAACTACACGACCGGTAATCTTATCAACTACAATGTCATATTTTTCTGCGCGTGCGAATTCAAATACCGCTTCATCTAATTCTTTGGAGAGTTTTTCTGTTGCACGTTGCATGTCAACTTTGAAATCTTCTTCTTTTTCTTGCATGGTTAACTTTAAATCACGTTCCATTTTTGCAAGTCTCTTTTGTTCATCTTCACGTGCCATTGGAGACATAGTTGGGCTCTTGTCTTGGAACATCTTTACATCAGCCGTAAATTCTTTTTCTCTGCGTTGTAAATCATCTGCCACTCTTTTACGTTTGCTTTCAAGCTCAACGGTCACAATTTGACCAGCTTTTGAATCGCGCATTGCCGCTAATGAATCGATATAACAAACTTTAAGTTCTTTCTTAGTTGCTGAGACATTGACATCTGCTTTTGCAGCTACAGCAACTAACGTCAAGAGAAGAAAACTTTTGCGATTTAACATCATACAAATATCCTTAATATTTTGAGGTACTTTTAATTGCTTCCTAAGCTAGCTTTTTTGGAACCATTCGTCAAACTATGAGCCGGTTATTTTTTGCCAAATGAGCCTTTAAATGCAAAATCCTCGATTGGCTTGCGATCCGATGGTTTTTCCATGCCGCGCATTTCTTGCGGCAATTGCTCAAGCGATCCTGGTTTGCCAACTACAAACATAGCTTCAACGGTATAGCCATCGGGAATAGTGAGGTCTTTTTTTGCACGCTCATAGTCAAATCCGGCCATGCCATGAATAACCAAACCTGAAATGTGGCCTTGCAATGAAAGATTTTCCCATGCCGCACCGGTATCAAACGAATGCGTTGCATTTGGTTTGCCACTTTTTTCGAAAGCGTTGCGAGAAACTATAACAACCAAAGCACCCGCATTTTTAACCCATTGCTGATTGAAATCAACAAGAAGATTGAACAACGTTTGCCATTCCGGAGTTCCACGAAGCGCATAAATAAATACCCATGGCTGATCGTTGTAGGAAGAAGGCGCCCAACGCGCTGCTTCAAAAAGCGTATACAGTTGTTCTTTGGTGATTGGTTCGCCAGACATGGCACGTGGCGAAGTGCGCGTTACAAAAAGAGGATCAACGCCATGCTGCTGTTTGCGTTGCGCCAAAACAGTGCGATCTTGTGGCCGCATACCGGCCTTTGGTGCTGATTCTTGTTCTTGGGTGCCTGTCGCCGAAATTCCTGAAAAAGCTACGCAGCTTACCAAGAGACCTTGCGTTATATTCTTCATAGGTATCCTTTTAATGAGTGTCAAATACAGAAAAGGTATCACAATGACAAGAAAATGCTACAGGCTGAGCATACAATAAGCGATTATTGCTTGAGAAAAATATGAGTTTGTCTTGCACGCGGGAGATGCTCGTCCCCATACAGAATTACTTCACCCCACTCCCCTTCATCAGAGTTCCGTCAAGCATTCCCGCGTATAATTTTTCACGAGACAAGTATTGATAATTACTATATCAGACCCGTGTTAGGGTAATGCAATAAAATTTTGTTATTTTATGTTTGCATAATTCAAGATGCAGGAAATTCAAGATAAATAAAGGCCCTCGTAATGAGAGCCTTTATTATATTCTAAAAATGTCTACAAATTGTCAGATGATACCGAAGGTTCAGCTGTCATAACGTTTTTTACTGCTTTCATCATTTCATCCTTGTCAATAGATGGTGCAGCTTGAATATAAAGACTAAGTAGGTTACGTTTTACATCGTTTGAAAGATTTAACCTATCAACGTTGGCATCTCCTAATTGAGCCTTCAGCTCTTCTTCAAAGAAGGATTCAAGTCGTTGGCACAATTCGCTTAGTTTTGGATCAACATGATCAGCTTTGCATTTTGTTAAACCTAGATCAATAAGACCTTCAGTCAGAACAAGGGAGTCTTTTGAAAATACATTGCTAACAAACATGGTCACCAATGCTAGGGAAAAAACTAATTTTTTCATGCGTTGTCCTTCGTAAAAAAAGATATTAGGTAAATTAACTATTACAGTTTTATCAGAAAATATTGGAATGACAAGAAAAAAGCTGCGATTTAACGTCGCAGCTCTATACTTATATAAACTTGTTTTTAATCAGTTAACTTCTTTGGTGTTTCGTCTGAAGTTCGTTGATTAGCAGCTTGATCTTTATTCTTTTTATATTCTAAATAATCATGTCTATGCGCTCGCAGTTCTGGTTCCCAACTTGGTGTTTTTTTTCGATATTCACTTATTTCATATTTATAATCACTAATGAAAATTTTTAATTGCAAAGCTCGATCATTTGCAGCTTTCGTGCTGTCTCGAAAAATTCGTAGTGCACTGGTATATTTGTTATAAAAATCATCTAAACACGGCGAACAATCATGAGATCCCGTGCATTTTTTTATGCATTCTTGCATCTCAATCTCAGCCTTCTTCTTTTTGCTTTCAAAGATATTGAAATAAGATTCGTCACCATTTTCATTGGGAGACTGTAACTGATTTTTTAAATTAGCACGCACCGTTCCTAAAGTCGTTAAATACTGAGCATGGGCATCGGTTGTTTGTATTTCATTTCCCTTATTATACCATTTCTTCCAATACTCGGCCCATGCGGACCAATCATCAGTATTTAAATAGGAAACTCCATAACGATAAAGATTATAGCAGGCATATAAACCATACATTTGGGTATTTTCTTGTAGTTTGTAATTATACCAGTCCTGCCAACTCAAAACTTTTAGATCTTCGTTTGAGTCCGCTGCTAAAGGTACCTGTATATAATTCTTCTCAAAGGTGGGTTCATCAGCCCCTAAATGGACAGCTTTATCATTATTTTGGGTATCGCAATGGATACCGGTAACAAGAAAAATGACCGAAAACGCTATAATTTTTTTAACCATTTTTGTAAATCCTCCATAATATTTTATATTATCAATATTTCAGATTTTAAATAAAAAGTCAAAAGGGGTAAGACTCTCTTTCTCTGTAATTATTCTGTTACTGGATAAAAAAAAGGATTTTCCTGATGAATGGTGTTCTATCAGAAGTAAAAAATGGGGGAGAATTAACGAATTTGTAGGGGATGGGGTTCTCAATTGAAATTCATTGAGATTGGGGTAAAAAAATTGCCCTACTTCGCTCTTACAGAGCTACGAAGGGCATACTACGCTTTTTTGAAATCAATATTTTTTGATTTCAACATATCCATCCTTAAAAAAGATGGCCTGCCATACGAAGCTTTAGCGTAGTAGGAAGCTTTAGCGAATTGAGAAGTGCCCTACTTCGCTCCTTTGGAGCTACGAAGGGCATACTTCGCGCTATAAAATCAATTATAATTTAATATCATTTCTTTAAATAGTATGGCTTGCCATACGAAGCTCATGTAGTGAGCGAAGTATGGAGGCGATGGGAATCGAACCCATGTCCGCACTGCATCAAACTCCAAGCACTACATGCTTATTCGCTGCAATTACTGGTGGATCTCGACAGCGACTTCGATTGATCCGCCAGCTCTGTTGGTATACCGCTCAGGTTACGAACATCATTGAACCTACCCTGATGGTTCTATCTTTTTACTACGAGTTAGTCGGTCTGATAGACACGATCAACTAACAAGGAAAATCGTGCACTAGGCACGATTAAGCATACACTAGATTAGTGTTGTTTATTGTTCGACCAATTGTTTAACGAGCACTTAGTCAACGCTCGGCATGCACTCAAAGCCATCAACAACACGTCGAGACCTTGACGCCCCCGTAAATTTCAAAGTGATAATATTATTATACAAATATTACGCGATTCGGTCAATGCTGGATCCATTCAAAACCAATTATTCCTATTAACGTTCTCAGTACTTTATAAACATCTTTTCTATGTTCGACAACAGTAATTTTCAATATTTTTTGAGAACTATCAACCTTATAAACAACTCTATAGCTCCCACTTCTTATACGATAAGAGTCCTGAAAACCTTGCAGTTTCTTAATATCTAGGGAATTGAAATCACCAATAAGAGCACCAACTTTTTCAGCAATCTTTTCCTGATCCTTTTTTACTAACAGCTTCAGTTGTTTTTGAGCATCTTTGGTCCAAATGATGTTGAAATCCTTGAATGGCTGATTCACTATCATTTCTTTTTTTTAGCTTTGGAAGATTTGGCTATCGATTTTACCACTGCAGCATGCGATTTAAATTCAGACTCATCTTTAAGTGCCGCTTCAGATAAGCAACCAAGGTATATGTCCTCAATTTCCTCTAAGAGCTTTTCATAGGTTTCTATGTCGATGATCACGGCTGTTTTTTTTCCGCCCTTATCGATTATGTATTGAGGTGAAATTTCTGGTAATGATGGCTTCATAAAATTCCTTCAATAGTTGACGTGTATCATTTAAATTATTCTCGTCCGCCCTTCAGCTCTCGTCGTGTTTCTCTTGAAATGTCCCGCTCGCGCAATTCACTGCGCTTATCAGCAGCTTTTTTGTGCTTGCAAAGACCAAGTTCAACTTTGGCGATTCCGCGCTCATTAAAATAAATTTTGAGTGGAATAATGGTAATTCCTTTTTGAGACACTTCGCCAATCAATTTATTGAGCTCGCGTTTGTGTAGTAATAATTTGCGGCTATGGGTAGGATCATATTCTTTGGTATACGCTTGTGCATAGGGGCTGATATTGCAATTAGTAAGATACAATTCTGCTTGCTTGAAGGTAGCGTAGGCGCCAATTAAGGAAACATTGCCAGCGCGCAATGCTTTAACTTCATCGCCAATCAGTTTAATCCCTGCTTCAAGGGTAGAAAGAACATGATAGTCATGAAATGCTTTTTTGTTTTGTGCTACAACTTTTATACCCATAATGGATAGCCTAAGAATGGTTCAAACAGATTTTGGGGAATTAACTTTTTGGAGTAACCGCGTAAAAATCGGCTTCATGGTAGGGTATAGCATAGCAGCAAGCAGCAGGCCAAGCAAATTACCTCCAACCATGAACGACCAAAAGGCAACGCCGTGCAATCCCGTGTAATGATAGAGCGTGTCATTGAGCGACTGCACCCATAATGGGTTGCAGGATTGAGTATCAATACCACAAAGACCACCCAGTAGCCACTCACCAGTAAAATAGCCTGAAGAATAGACAGGAATCATGGTCCATGGATTGTTGATTACGTTAGACACCGCAAGCATTACAAACCAATTTAAGGGGAAAAGCCAGGCCAACAAAATGATGATAAGGGTATGGCAACAAATGAAAGGACAAAATGCGACATAAGCACCTAAGGCAAATGAAGCGGTAAGAATTGTAACCGATCGCTCTTTTAGCGCCATATTTTCAAGAAAATTTCGTATCATTTTTGAAAAATCCTACAATTTAGATATGCTTATTTTCTAATGAGCACAATGTGTAGTATATCTAGTAACTACCCCATTGAAAAGCAGGTGTTGCTATGAAAAAATTTCTCTATTCTCTTTTAGGTTGTGGTGCGCTAGTTGCCGGTCTTGTTGTGCACGCTGTCGATCCCGACCTTCAATTTCTTGATCAAACTATCATCATGGGTTCCATTCAATTTCCTCGCACCCTAGAAAATGTTCCGCCAATTCGCATCTATTATGCGGGCAATAAAATTAAAGGCGAAGCCGACCATCACCTATCGCGAGCAACATTTACAATTCCCACCGATCGTAATTGCACACGATTTTATTTGGTAATTTCTGAAAATGTGCAACCTCATACTGAAGAAAATTTAGTAAAATTTCTAAAAATAAAACCTAATACTTCCTACAAATTTTATCGCTTAGATCTCGTTAATGTTCCATCAAAAGATCCAAAACGTCCCTATGCCTCCGATCGTGAATGGCAAATTATGCCAATGCGCGTAAATGAGCACGGACGATTACCTGATTATGGCATTATCATTTGCTATAATCCTGATTTTGTTGAAGGGCTTGAAACTGGTTCTTCACTTGAACTGCCAACTATAAAAATTAGACCTGACATTCTTACCTTAGCAGGATCTGAAGATGCCTTGCAGCAACTTTCGATAGAAGTGTTACTCTCCTCCATCGAGAATGATCTCATTCATGCTTCAGTAAAATCTGACGTTAAGCAAAATTATCAAAAAACAATCGTAGCTATGATTACGCCATAACTAATTCCCGTTCGTGGTGAGCTTAGTCGAACCATAAGTCCTTATTTTAGGAAATCTCCATGCATCAAGCACGCATCATTTTAGGCATAGAAACTTCGTGTGATGAAACAAGTGCCGCCATCTATCAGCAAGAACGTGGACTGTTAAGTCATGCACTCTATTCTCAAGAACATCACAAAAACTATGGCGGCGTCATCCCAGAACTTGCCTCCCGCTCACAGCTTGAAAAAATCAATGGCATGGTGGAAAAAGCACTCAATGATGCACATATAACACTTGATGATGTTGATGTCATTGCCGTTACCAACAAACCAGGCCTTGCAGGCTCGCTCCTCGTCGGTGTGTGCTTTGCCAAAGCACTTGCATTTGCAAAAAATAAGAAACTTATTGGTATCAATCATTTAGAAGGCCATGCCTTTTCTACCTTGCTCGAACACAGCGTCCCCTTCCCCCATCTGTGTCTAAGCGCTTCTGGTGGCCACACTGCCTTATATCGCATGAATGGCCTCGGCGATTTTGAACTGCTTGGACAGACACTTGATGATGCAGCCGGCGAAGCATTTGATAAAGTCGCCAAAATGATGGAATATCCTTATCCAGGAGGCCCCGTCATAGAAAAACTTGCGCAAGAAATTAATTTCATCGATGTGTGCAACTATCCACGCTCCATGGATAAATCATTAAATTTTAGCTTCTCGGGACTTAAAACAGCAGTGCTCTATGATCTGGTTAAAAAAGGAGCATATGACTTGCGGGCAAAGGCATTTTTGTGCCCAGAAAGTCGAACGCTCAAACAAGAAGTTGCAAGCTCATTGCTCGTGTGTATTGGTGACATTTTCAAACACAAACTCTCTCTTGCACTGGAGCAACATCCTGATGTCAAAGCCATCACCTTTGTGGGTGGTGTGGCCTGCAACAAATATTTAAAAGAACACCTTTCAACACTTGCAACAAAAAAGAAATTATCATTTTTTGCACCATCATCTCAATTTTGTACTGACAATGGTGCTATGATTGCGTTAGTGGGTAGTTATAAGGCTGCGCAAGGGAAGTTTTCTGATTTTGATCTAGATATTTTTGAATAATAGTCTAAACGAAAAAAGATTAGGGGGATTTTTATGATTAGGGGACGTTCTGTATATCTTTGTTTATTCACTATTTTTTTCATGAGCATTAAGCTGCAAGGCATGTCAACATCCAATAACTTGCCAAAGATTACTTTTATCAAAACAGTTGATCTTTGCTTAAATCATAAATATGAACCACAACAAATCAGAATTACCATAGACAAAACAAGAGAAGGCAACAACACACAAGAATCTTCAGAAGAAGAAGTTACATATTCTTCGGAGAACAGGCACCTAGTATTTGTTGATCTGCGCTCACCAGAAGAAAAATTACAGCTCAAGCTACATTCTGCGCTGGAAACTGTGTTAGAACAAAATCTCACAACATTTAAGACATTGGCACGCATGGAAAGAGTGCCACTAAAGGCAACTGATACATTTCACTATTTTCTACAAATCAAACAAACAAAATCATCAGACGCTCTAGAACCTACAATTTTGCAAAAAAATTATATTTTACATAGTAATGGCAAACAAGAATTAGTTGCGAGCTCGAAACCATTATTTATTAAGTTCAAAAATATCATTCAGGAGCAACTATTACAGACTAATGATCTAAAAAAAGATTGATCTGATCAGTTTCAGCTAACATGACACGAAACATCTAAATTGACGAATTTGTAGTAGGTTGATTACTCTAGTCAAGACATCTGCTAGCTGATTATAATGAGCCATGTGAAGCAACCATTAAAAAAAGGAGCCTCATGATAAAAATTAATTCGCTTCTGACAAGTCTTGTTATTGTGTTTGTTTTCCCCGCACCCACGTTATGCATGCAAGAACAAAACAGAAACAATCTCAGGCGGGTCATGCTGGTTTTAAATGCTCAAAAGCCTTTCCAAGCTTTGTATATCACTTCTTCAACGCACAAATACTCGAATCAGCTTGAATATCATTATGTTGGAAAGTATGTAGTAGTCGGCAACCAAGGAAAAGGCAAGGAATATAAAGAACAAGATCTGCAAAGCACTGTCGATAAAAAAAAGAAGTACCAAGAATTGGGCTTTAACACTACCGATATTACGGTCAACGAATTGGTCCCGGATTTAAGAGAACTTACTGATG
>JABDCY010000020.1:0-73 GCA_013287855.1 Candidatus Babelota bacterium
GCAATGTTGTTGACGAAATTACTCCAGCACAACAAACAACTTCCTGGAAAAAAAATCAGCCCGTGCAGCATAA
>JABDCY010000020.1:83-21490 GCA_013287855.1 Candidatus Babelota bacterium
TGACCATCGCTTTTAGAATTGGTACCAAAAAAATTGATGCTAAATTTATTGAGCGGGTTTAAAGATCAGCCATACTTTGGGAAGCCTTCTCGATTAAATCCTGGAAAGTACCTTGTTGCAGCAAGTCATCAATCTTTGGGACTCTATAATCCTGAGCGTATAACTTTCTCACGTGCAAGCCGTAGATGATGATTTCTTTTTTAACTGCGAGCGGCAGCGCTGTATTTTTCGCTGCATAAGCAGAAAGAACGACATTCAGTAAATTTTTACTATCGTTACTTTGTATCAGGTAATTTTTGTACTTTGCGTCATCAAGCAAAGGATCTGTGAGCACGCACTTAAAGAGCTGCCTGCATTCTTCTGTGCTGATCCTCCTGCTGTTCTTAGTCTTTTGTTGTTCAAGCGCATTGGAGCGTCCTCTTTTTCTGTTCAGAAAATTTTCTTGCGTTGGAATGTTCAGACCGCTATCTGACATTTCGATATCTTCCATGCAAGATATATATCTGACAGAAAACAATACCATAACCACTGTGATGAACCGATTATTTTTCATAGAAAACATAAAAAATTAGAGCTCCATGGAATCGTCTTCGTCAAAGGCTAAATCCATTAAACGAGCAATATGACTATCAGTGATTTCATATTCTTTAAGATCATTGCCAAATTTAACAAGGCCTTCTCTGAGCTCATGCGGGATAGGATCTGATGCATATTTTTTTAATAATGTAGTTACATTTTTTTCTGGATCCTGTACTACCGTTGAAAGAAATGCGGTACATTGTTCCTTTGTGACCAGTTGTCTAAGCGTGGCAGAGCTGTTTTGCTGGCTATTTTGATTACTTTGTTGCTGCTGCTCTCGCGTTTTTTTGGAAATAACAATTTTCCGGCTTTGCATGCTGCAAACATTTGTCGCAATTAGCAATAATGTGAATATAAAAAGTGAGCTGTGTTTCATAAAATTTCTCTTGTAACTATGAGTTATTTGTCATAATTGTTAAGTGTATGATGATATTTGAGCGCGTCAAATGGGAAACACTATTTTTTGTCTTGTCAGTTCTCGTAAGCTGGATTCAGATTTTTGATCATAAAAATATGGAGTTTGTATGAAGAAAAAAACTACTCAAAAACATGAACCTATCAGTGGCAAGCTTGGTGCAAATATCATTGGCCCACGAAATCACGAACTAGAAAAGCAAAATCCTGATCTGTTGGTGCCGCCACGCACTGACCAAGGGCTCATGCCAAATCTAAAATGGTCATTTGCCGACAGCCATATGCGCATAGAAGAAGGCGGTTGGGCACGGGAAGTAACCGTCCGGGAGCTGCCCATTTCAACCGCTATCGCTGGTGTCAACATGCGCCTCAAAGCCGGCGCTGTCCGGGAGCTGCATTGGCATCATGCTGCTGAGTGGTCCTACATGCTCAAGGGTGGCGCGCGCATCACGGCGGTTGACCAAAATGGCTGCACCTTCCAAGATGATATTTTTGAAGGCGATTTGTGGTATTTCCCTGCAGGTATTCCGCACTCGATCCAAGGACTTGAAGATGATGGTTGCGAATTCTTACTCGTGTTTGATGATGGCAATTTTTCTGAAGAAGAAACATTTTTGCTCACCGACTTTTTAGCGCACATCCCCAAAGAAGTGCTCGCCAAAAATTTCCAGGTTGCTGAAAAAGCATTTGCAAACATTCCCGAAAAAGAGCTGTATATTTTTGAAACTAAAGTTCCAGGCCCACTGGCCAAAGACAAAGTACAAGGTAACGGACCAGTACCCATACCTTTTAGTCACCGCATGATGGCACAAAAACCGATCCGCACCAAAAGTGGCACGGTGCGCATCACCGACTCAAGCGTGTTTCCAATTTCCAAAACGATCGCGGCAGCATTAGTTGAGATTGAACCTGGTGGCATGCGGGAGTTACACTGGCATCCCAACGCCGATGAATGGCAATTTTATATTGCAGGTCAAGCACGCATGACGGTGTTTACTGCCACGGCAACTGCGCGCACCTTTAACTATCAAGCAGGCGACGTGGGTGTGGTGCCTAAACACATGGGGCATTACATAGAAAACATTGGTGACACCACATTGCGGTTTCTTGAAATTTTTAAGAGCGATTATTTTGCCGATGTTTCGCTCTCGCAGTGGCTGGCGTTCACGCCGCGTGAACTGGTGAAAGCGCATTTAAAGATTGATGAGAAGATTTTGGAGAAAATTCCGAAAACTAAACGACCAGTGGTACCGTGATAGTTATAAATTAGCTTTTTTTAATTTTTTATAGGCTGCAAGAAGCGATGTTAAGGTTACTTGTGCTTCGTCTGGGGTATAATGTTTATAAGATCCACTTCCATTTGCAAATGGCCCAATGGAACTTTTAGAATTGTAATTCTCGATAGTCTCAAATTCAGGTTCCGTGTCACCTTTGGCAGCTACTAACTTATGTGTGAGCACACCTTTATATGCATAATTATCGAACTCCTGGGTAAAACTTATCGTTAGTGTTTTAGGACCTTCAGAGATTAGCGCTTTTGTCGTCTCTTCAAATGTTTCATCTGGTCCATCAGGATGCCATTTGTCTTGAACTTTGAAGCTGTATTTTGGTGAAGTTGGCTTCGTGTCATCCAGTGTCATTATTTGATGAGTCATTAAACTTGCAAAAATTGCGATAACTATTAAATATTTCATGTAGGTCTTTCATGTATAATTAATATTAAGATTATTGATAATTCAAGAATGATACGTTTGCGCGTTTTGTCAAATTGATTTTCACAGATTCATTTTCTCTTTTCGGTCACCCCCTAACAACGGACACCAAAGGAGTGCCTTTGGAATCCCTATGCTTGAAATGTGGCCACACGCGCCTTCCTACTTCGCTAAAGCTTCGTAGGAAAAGTCGCTTCGGGGTCGCATGATTACGCACACTTTCGTATACAAATGCGCACGGCGTGTCTAATAACAATCCGACATACATTTCCTTTTTTACACAATTTTATTGTGTGCTATCATGCCCACATACAAGCTAGAGCGGCCGTCTATTTACCATGTTTTTAAAATTCATAGAGCTACCGATGTAGCTTAGCAGGCGACAGGCCAACCATAAAATAAGATGTGCCAAGAGAGGGACGGGAATACTTTCCCCTTGGGCAGGCCTGTGGAGTGTGAGCCGTTAGGCGAATGCCAACTTCTAAGCGTAACAGGGATTCTAAAGGGACGAAGTCTCTTTAGTGCCCGTTGTTAGAGGTGGCAAGACCTCTAACGAAAAAAAGAAATTTTGGTAAGAAAGATAAATAATGGCCCTTAACAAAAAAAGAACTTTGACACACTTATAAACTATGACGAGAAAAAAGAAAAAAATGTTTAATAGATCAGATCTTCATCGCTCATGACAAGCTCATCAAACTGCAAATCTTGCAAAATTCCTTTTTTGATCGGCAGCTCGGCTGCCAAGATTTTACCTTTGTACATAAATGCATCTTCTGATTTCATCAGCGCTGCAATATCAGCATTTTCATCAAGAACAATATCTTTCCCCACTATTTTGCCATTGCCAAGTTGCACACCATCGCCAGGAGTTATAAAATAGCCTTTTTTGGTGCGCACGATTTGATACTCTTTCCCTTGCGTCATCGGGTTGGCAGGCAGATAAGGGCCTTCCCAATTTTGCGGATACGCCAAGCTCATGACACCAACTTCAGAACCCGCGAATTTTACAACATTGAGAAAATCAATCGGCGTTTTTTGCAGATCAAAGCCAATAATTTTACATTTCTCATCGATGCGCTGCATAATAGTAGCAATTTCAGAAACTTGAGCACTTATCGCCTCTTGCGAGTCAGCACGTACCTGATAAACCAGGCGCACCACCGCCATGGCTATCAAAACAGCAAATAACAATATCGTGAAAATGGGAAACCAGGAACGTCCGCCTTGAATAAAACCGTAACAATCCATGATATATCTGCTTTTCATATTTTCGCCCTTTGTGTGAGAAAATTTATCGAAAGATTCATTGAAGATTCTACCCCGTTCGTGGTGAGCTTAGTCGAACCATATCATAAGAATAGGTTAACCTGTCAAGCATCAACAATTGTATTTTCTTATTGTAATTAATAGACTAAGATTGTATAAGTACATAATTTATTGTACTATAATATTATCTGTCTTATATATTGATTAAATCGAGGTTTCTTAATGAAAACTGCTTATTTTCTTGCCAGTATTTCCGTACTCACATGTGCTCTCGCACCAACATCTTTTTGTTATGATGATTTTGAATTTGATTGTGCTCGTGATGCCAAAGCAGCATATGAGCCAACTAAAACTTCGCAAGAAATTTCTAGATCAAGCGTTCCTAGCATCACTACTAATCAGCCTGCTGCTCCCACCTGTGATACTGCTTGGGTAACGACTAACAACACACAAACTATAATTCACATTCCTGACTGTTGTCATGAAGAATGGACCAACATTGTGCGCGAGGCAGCACAAGAAATTGAACAACCCGCCATACAGCAACCCATTAATGCACCTTGCATCTCTGAAAACGATAAACCCTACAAGCCATATAAACCGCTAAAGCCAAGTCAGCAACAATCTATGACCAATTCCTCTGATGATGAACCAATGTATCAACCAAGTTTTTCGCACCAGCCAAGCAAGACAGAAAAAAGCATCATCGCTACAGTACTTACTAGTTTTGGAAGTATTGCACTCTATAACTCACTTAAAAATCAAAAGACGTGTTCTCTCGGTGCCACTATAGTAAAGAGCTTGATGTCTGCCGCATCAATCTTAATGGGCATCAGTATTATTACAGAATAAGATCAATAAGAAAGGGTTCGAACATTTAATTCGAACCCTTTTTTTATATCTGACCAACTAATTATTATTTCTTAGCTTCTTCAACAACTTCCGCGCCTTCTTTTACCAAACCTACTGCGTCTGAAACTACGCTTGGTATGGCCAGAAGATTACCACTTGCCAAAGAAGTAACATCAGTAGTTAATTTCACACCGGTACCACCAAGTTGTACAAGGAGCGGCTCCCATTTTTCACCAAATGCTATGACCTTGCTCAAGTCTTCACAAAATTTTGGAAGTTGCTTTTCATATTTTTGCGCAAATGCTACCGCCTTCATAACATCGTCTTCAATAACCGGACCCCATTTGGTCATAAATGCTTCTGCTTTAGCCAACGCAGTTTCTGCTTTTTGTACATCGGCACCTAAGGTTTTCATTTTCCCTTCAAAATCCTCAAACCTTGTTTGTATATTTTTTTTCCATCCAGGCATATCTTTTAACAATGATTTTAGATCGCCCATCTCTTGAGTTTCAAAGGCTTGTAATTTTTGTTTTAATGCCGAAAGATCCTTTACGACAGTATCTTCTACTTCACCAACTTTTTTCTTACAAGAAGCACATTGCATAGCCTGCAAATTTGCAGCTCCTAATATCAACGCAAGTAGCATCAACTTTTTGAACATATCTTCCCTCCTGAAAAAAATGAAACTAAAACTATTTCTTGAGATATGCTACAAAAACTTATGCTTATATTTCTATGATGTTTGTTTTTCGCAATTGTTTTGCGGGCACAATGGGACAAAAAAGCACTACTTTCCTGTTCCCGCCTCCTCAAATAAACTTTCACCATCTTCAACATGAATGCCGGATTTTTTGCGCAGAATCCACGACTTTGGAGAATTTTGCACACTCCCTGGTAAAGAACGAGTGTGCAACGAAGGCTCAGTGGGTGAATAAACCTCTTCAATTCCAGTTTCTAAGTTGGAACTGTCTTCACGTTTAGATTCTTGATGTGTAGGTTGTTGCTTTTTCGTATTTTTCTTAGTTTTATCGCCAGTTTTGCTCGCTGTGGTGACAGAAGAAGTTTGTGCCAGTTTTTTTCTTATGTCATCAAAATTGAGCGGTGTATTTCTTGTCTCACTAATAAATCTTGTAGATTCGCCATGCTTCAAGCTATGTCGTTTGGACTCAACTCCAGTAGAATGTCCCGCTAGATCTCTTAGTTTTGGCATCTCCTGATCTTGGACATAAAAGACCTTGTGCGGTGAGGTTTTCTGGGATTTTGTTCCTCTAACAACAACTGCAAAATCTAATTTGTTAGCTAAATCAATAGTTTTTCCAACATCCAGCAGTGAATTATCTGATTGCTTTTTTCGAACAACTGCTACAAATAAATCAAATGGTATTAAAAAATTCTGCTTTAAATCTACGACAAAAGTCTCAGATTTTTTTCTCCCACGTAGATCACCATCGAAAAATTTTTTCGCCTGATTTTCCATCGCCTGCATCCCCGATCCTAGCATCGCTAAGAAAATAACTAGTGCCTCTTTTCTACCCTCTAACAACCAACGCTGAAACATGTCATCTCCCATACAGTTAGAAAATTGCTGACAAAAAAAATGGCCGGGTTCCCCCGGCCTTCATCACGTATATATAATTCCCATTGCTTCTTTAACATCGCACATTGTGCGCTCTGCCACCCCCTGCACAATCTCAGTACCTTTTAAAATAATGTCCATCACCATGTGTGGATCTTTGGCAAACTCGCTGCGTCGTGTACGTATTGGCTCTAAGAATGTGTTCAACACTTGTGCTAAATATTTTTTTATGACCACATCGCCAAGACCACCACGTGCATAATGATCTTTGAGCTCTTGCACTTTTGCTGTATCAGGATCAAATGCATCAAGATAGATAAACACGGGATTGTCTTCCACTGCCCCCGGATCAGAAACTTTTAAATGATTTGGGTCGGTGTACATGCCCATCACTTTTTTGGTCACCGTGTCAGCATCATCGCACAAATAAATAGCATTGCCATGCGATTTGCTCATTTTGGTCTTGCCATCCGTGCCTACCAAGCGCGCCATTTTTGGAATGAGTGATTCCACTTCTGGAAACACCTCCTTTTTGTAGAGTCTATTAAAATGGCGAACAATTTCATTTGTTTGTTCAACCATGGGCAGTTGATCTTCACCTACCGGTACCAAATTTGGCTTCACAATCGTAATATCGGCCGCTTGGCTGACCGGATACATCAAAAATCCAGCGGTAACACTTTCACCATAACCTTTGTGGGCAATTTCTGTTTTCACGGTCGGATTACGACTCAAGCGACTCACGGTCACCAAGTTCAGATAAAAAATGGTAAGTTCTGCAATTTGTGGAATCATGGATTGAATAAAAATGGTCGATTTTTGTGGATCAATGCCAACGGCTAGATAATCGAGCGCAACTTGCAACACATTGTCATGCACTTTTTGGGGATTATCATAATTGTCCGTAAGCGCCTGCACATCGGCAAGTATTACATATTGTTTATACTGATCTTGCAATTTCACGCGATTAATAAGTGAACCAACATAGTGTCCCAGATGCAGCGGACCAGTAGGTCGATCGCCAGTGAGAATAATTTTTTTCTGCGCCATAGTTTCCTTTCAAAACATTATTGCTAGGATACTACTTCTGCTCTCGTTCGGCCAAAAATTTCTTTAATACTCCACTAAGCAAATCTGCTTTTCTATCATAATCTGGAAGCTTGGTTTTAGCCGTTTGAAAACTGGAGGTATCGTGGTTACCGTCAATACCTTCATAAAAATTCGGATCGTCAGGCTTTTTCGCTATGTTAAGGCGTGCATCATTCAGTCCTTCGTACTTCTCAAAGAGAGTTCTCACCATACCATCCTGTTGAACCAAAACAAGTGCCCACACATTGTCGCTGACAACATATCGGTAACATTCTTTTACCTTACCACGTAAATCTTGATCGAGTAAAAGTGGTATAAATGATGATTGTTGCGCATCGATGCCCTCATTTCTTTCTAAAACGCACAACGGTTTTAAGTTTGCATGATATTTTTGCAGTGCATCTCTTTGTTCACGACCTAATAATAGTTCAAGATCGTTTTCTTTTTTTACCCAACCTCGCATGACGGGAGATGGAGTTACCTGCAATGGCTTGTCATTTTTTGAATGTGTTTTGCTACTGATCGATGTTGATTTTTGTAATTTTCTGAGCGTATGTATGTTCGATCGCAATTCTTTATTCATTGCTGCTAATCTTAACTGCGCTACACGCAGTTGCTCTAATTGTCCCTGTTTGCTTTGCATAAAATCTTGATAGCTTGCACCCAATAGCAATTGCTTTTCGACATTATTGGCATCCGAACCATTCGGGAAAGGATTACCATTGGCGGGAAAAACACGAGAGCATGAAGCATCAAGAGTCTGTTTCTCGGTACTTTCTATAATAATGGGAGTTATTGTAACTCCTTCGATATTAGATGAAAGAATAACGGTGTGCTCACCCTTCCAACCTATAAACTGCTTTATGTTAAATTGTTGGGCCATGCTCCCATCATCAAAGGTAAATTTCTTTTTTTCTTGATTCATGCCTTGCAGCGCTGTCGCCATCAGTAGAAGAGCAAAAATTGCATTCTTATTCATGATGTAGTTCCTCAGTTTTTGGGTCATTTTTGCACTATTTTAAGCATTTTAAGTAATTCTAGCAATAAACGGAGGGCTACACTTCTGCGTCAAGAGCAACTTCAAATTCAATTATGCAGAGACCAATTAAAAACTAGTGTAAATAATAGCTAATCTAAGAAATTTGAGGAAAAAAATAGATCATTTCTTCTCCTCAGAACTTTCTTCTTCTTTTACCGGCAGCTGATGCGATGAAATAATTTTTATCTCACCCCCACTGTCCTCGCTGCGCGCTGATATGACCATTGAGTTGTTTCCGTTTTCCTGGCTGCGTGCCGATGAAGGCTTTATGTCATTTCCATGTTCTGCTTTACGCAGTGCATTAAGTGGCGGTGAACTTATCGGTCTTGCTACAGTAGGATCTAGAGTTATATCCTTCCCCTCCAAATGCGTATCTTTTTCATTTCCCTTGGAGCCACGTGAACCTAAACTTACGTCAGAACTGAGTGTTTCGCTTTGAATTTCTCTACAATAGTTAGCGTTTGAATTAGTTGGTGTTACATTATGCGGTACTTCTTGAACAGCTTTGGGTACCGTTGCTTGCACTGGTTCAAGTACATTTATTTCTTTGCCTGACTGTTCTGTTGTCCTTTTGGTCAGCGCTCTTAAAAAAGAGCTCAACATAGTGCGCAGAGAAAGACCACCTGCTCCTCTGCGACCTTCGCGCTCAGTAAATTTTCTTTCGGTCTCTTGTGTGGGTTTTATGGTACTCGAACTTGCTTGAATTTCCGGTTGATAAACGGTATACAATGAACTTTTTTTAAAATCATCAAGTGCGCTTTTCATTACGTGAAAAGTTATATCAGTTTCATTCAGCGACGGTACTTCTTCGGGCACCATGTCACTCGATTGCAGCAGATTAGAGTGAATAGATTCATGGGATTTTTTTCGGGATAAAATATTTATCCCGCATTCCACAATCTTTTCTTGAGCTTTGTCATAAATGACATAATGAGGATCACGAAATTGTTTCATGCTCTGCAGATCTTGAAATGGTGATTGTTTCAAGGGTGTTGAAAACCTACGGCTCGTTTTTGCTTTTGTCTGATCTTGCAAATCACGCAAAACTGGAACCTCAATGGGTTTTTTCTTAACATCATGTAGTATCTGAGAGAGTTTTCTGGAGGAGCGTTTCGCTTTACCGTCCCCTTCATCTTTTTCTGACAACTCTACGATTACAGGAGGTTTTTCTAGCGCTTGGGAAAGTCGTTGCGACATTCGTCTTGCCTGTCTTTGCACTTCTGTTTCAAGTTCTTGATCGGTGGAATTTATTGTTAAGGTAGGATCCTCAATCATATGTATACAGACATGGGTTTTCGTGTCATACACAAACACACCTTGTTTGATGTCAGGATTTCGAGAAAATCCATAACAAAGTTTAATCCCATGTTGTTTTGAAGTACGCTCCTGTAAAAGTCTAAATGGCAGAGAAAATTCATAATCTTTATCAGTTTCTTTAATTTCAGTAATTACAACCTCTTTAGATTGCATGGCACTAGATTGTTGTGCATATACTATAAAAAGACTCATCCAGAACATAGTACGTCGACTCATTGGATTTCCTTTCACTCGGCACAACCTTTAGACAAGATCATCTATATGATACCTCAGTTATCTATACAAATTCTATAACTTGTTTTACGTTATGCGGTATATAACTCAATTGTCTGCTACAAGATAACAGTAAATATTTGAATACTATCGTACAAAAAAAGGAGATGCAAAATATGGCATGGCTTTCGCCAGGAAATTACTGGTTATTTTCTGTCCTTGGTATTTTCACCTGGAACGATCTGTTTGAAATTAGTGTAATCACGCTGGGAATTTATTATGGGTCGCGTTGGCTCGCCACTGACAAACGTACACATTTATTGCCAGCATTTTATGGTTACGCGTTGCTATTTATCACCTCATATTATCTGCACACTCACACGCTCACCATGCTCGCAATGTGCTCATTTCCCATCATTGCCACGATATTTTTTCTCGTACATCAACAAACATTACAAAAAAATTTCATTGCACTCAAAAAATCATTCAATGAGCATGCAACATCTGGTGAATGGCTTAGCTCGTTCATGCGCTCATGCCTGATTGTTATCAATCAAAAAAACCCAATATTTGTACTGTTTGAACGCAAAGATAATCTCGATTCTTTTGTACATAGCAAACTGCCAGTTAACACCACCACACAACAAGAATTGTTAGATGCGCTTATGGCAAGCACTGCCTACCATCCACAGACTATGATCTGGGTAACTTCGAATGGTTTGTTAAAGGGACTTAATAGCGAATGGCAGGTCGAACTTGACCAAACCTGGTTGTCAGTCGATATCAAAAAATTAGATTCGTGGAAGCAACACGCCTTATTTATCACGGCAAAAACTGACGCGCTGCTCTTGCACATAGAACCTACCTCACGCCAATGCACTATTATCACACAAGGAAAAGCAGTTGAACGTTTACGCCTTGAACAAGCGATGACCATGCTAAACAATTACGTTGGAGCTAACATAGTAAAAGGAGAATTTTTCCATGCTCAGCAATCTCAACAACGCGCTGCGCAGCGCACCCCGTAAACTTATTTCATTAGTTATTGGTTATCATGTCTGGTTTATTGTTGGCGCCTGGCTGCCTACCTTTCGCACACTAGAAATTCCACTTTGTTTTTATACAACTCCTGAGAATGTGCAGATAACTGCACCTGAGACTGTTCAAGTAACCTTACAAGGCTCACGCACTGACCTGTATCATCTTGACACGAAATCATTAGCAGTACATATTGATACGCGTGCATTAACGCCAGGTTCACATGCAATAACACCTTCTCATGAATACCTGTTACTTCCGCGCACTATGCATGTGACCAGCTGGTCACCATCAAACCTTGTAATCAACATTCACTCCAATGATCAGCTCGACCCTTCGACGAGCTCAGGGCAGGCATCTTAAGATGAAAGATTCTCTTTTTGGCACCGATGGTATACGTGAGCGCGTTGGCTCCCATCCACTCACACAAGAACTCTTACCAAAAATTGGGGATGCAATTGCGTTGTGGTTGCAAAAAAAATACGGATCATCTCCAACTATTTTAATAGCACAAGATACCCGCGAATCGTGCGCATATATTAAATCTCTGCTGAAATCTGGTCTTTTACGTCACTCAGTTACCGTGCATGATGCTTTTGTTTTACCAACACCTGCCGTGCACAAATTAGTACAAAGCAACCAATTTTCTTGCGGCATAATAATTTCTGCCTCGCACAATGCCTACGCAGATAATGGTATAAAAATTGTTGATGGCATTACCGGCAAACTCACTGCGCAAGACGAACACTCCATTGCTGCGATAGTAGCACAAGAATCTAGTGAATTTGCCTATCGCACCTTTGGTGCTGAAAATTTTTATAGTTCGGCAGCGCAAGATTATCAGCATCTTGTAACAGCTTTTTTCCAACCTAATTTTTTGCGCGACATGCGAGTGGTGCTTGATTGTGCCAATGGTGCAACTTCAACTAGTGCACCTGCAATTTTTGAACACCTTGGTGCCCATGTTATCCCATTAAACACAACACCCAATGGTCGAAACATAAATCATCAGTGTGGTGCCGTACACCCTCAACAACTACAACAAACTGTGCAAGAATCAAAAGCCGACATCGGTTTTGCCTTTGATGGTGATGGCGACCGCTTAACCGTAGTGACACGTGATGGAAGAATTTACAATGGTGATGATATCCTCGCATTGCTCAGTGGTCATCCAACATATGCGGCCCAGAACACCATCGTAAGCACCGTCATGGCCAACCAGGGACTTGAAGCATATTTGGAAGAACACGATAAAAAACTTATTCGCACACCTGTTGGTGATAAATTTGTTGCTCAAACTCTCACCGAGCAAAACGTGCTCCTCGGCGGCGAGCAATCTGGGCATATAATTCTTGCTGATTATGCTCATTGTAGCGATGGCATTTTTGCAGCACTGCGCGTCATGGAAGTTATGTTATTCACGGCAAATAGAGAGCTAAAAAGTTTTATACCATTCCCACAAGTGCTTCTGAATATGCCGGTAAAACAGAAAAAATCATTAACGCAAGAGCCTTGTGCAAGTTTGATTGCTGCCACACAAGCGCAATTGCCTGGGGGGCGCTTACTCGTGCGCTATTCGGGTACCGAAAATCTGCTGCGCATTTTGGTTGAAGATGCCGATGCACAAAAGGCGCACAATTTGAGCGCACAACTTGCGCGACAGCTTGAAAAAGAATTAGGATAAGAAAAGAAAAAGATTATTTTATTCCGTTCGTGGTGAGCATAGTCGAACCATGATTCCTAATTTGCCAGAACGTGTTAAAACAATATTATTCGGACTTATGGTTCGACTGAGCTCACCACGAACGGTATTAATTCGATTTTTACTTGTAGATTGTCTTAGTGAGGCCAAGAAAACATAGGAGAAATAATGCAGAAAAAGAATAAACGCCCTTTTTTAAAATATCTGGAACTCATCTCGGCAACATTTTTAAATGGTCTCATCGCGCTCTTGCCATTAACATTGACCGTAGCGCTCTTTAGTTTTTCACTGCGTTTACTCAAAAGTTGGTTAGAACCAATCCATAGACTAGAACCTACGTTCATGCAGCGCATTCCGCATTCTGAAATTATTCTTGTAGTGCTGACCATATTTATTGTTGGTATTATTTTGCGCGTCTTTATTTTGCGTACATTGGCTCACGGGCTTGAAGCACTCATCTTTAAAATTCCTCTCGTGCGCCCTGTTTATTCTGGCATCAGACAGCTGGTGCAGGCGTTTGGTATGCAAGATAAAGTAAGCTTCAAAAGTGTCGTAATGGTAGAATTTCCAAGACTCGGCATGTACAGCATCGGATTTTTGACCGGAGAAGTTCCGCAAGAAATTGCGCCAGGATCACAAAGATATTTCAATGTATTTGTGCCCACAACACCAAATCCAACGACCGGATTTTTGATCATGGTCTTGCAATCTGACATCAAAGTTGTTGATTTGACACGCCATGAGGCAATGGCGCTCATCATTTCAGGCGGCATCATTCAGCCAGATAGGTTGATGAAAAAAGAATAGAAAAGGCGCTCATTTCGGAGCGCCTTTCACAATCTATGTGCTAATTTTTAAAGCTTATTATTTTTTTCAGTTTCTTTTTTGCCGCAGTCGCAACCTTTTTTACCACATCCACCACAATGTTTTGCATCATGATCTTTGTGTTCACAACCGGTACATTTTTGCTTGTCGCAACCACCGCACATTTTGTTATAATTGTTCATGAACTCTCCTTATTTGTTTTATTTCTTTTCCTTTTCGCCACATTTGCAGCCAGGCATACCACAGGCACTGCACGGCTTATTTTTATCATCTTTTTTACAGGTACAAGGCTCATTGCCACACACGGGGCAACGCTTTTTCTGAATATCCATGGACTACTCCTTATTTTAACCTTTTAAGTTTATTTCTAATTATCAATTTATCAGGTTTGCTATGCAAAAATCAAGAGTTTTTTTGGCGTATTTTCAGCAAAATCTTGCATTTGACGCTTCTTTTTTGATAAATTTATAGTTGAAATATTATAAAGAACAAAGGGAGAGATTTTTATGAAGAAATTACTTATTGGCGTTGGGCTTCTTCTAGCCAGCCAAATGCAACTAGTGGTCAGCCAAGGCTATAAATATGCTGCAATTTCTTTTGTAGATAATCAAAGTAACCATGAAGTTGATTTAATAGGTAACGAACTTAAAACAATTTCCGTAAACCCTACTTCAAAGCGAAAAGTTTATCTACCTTTTGATTCGGAAATTGGCATACTCATATTAGTTGGAAATATTAGCCGCCGTTTCGAACAAGCTGAGAATGGAGCTGTTTACTATGGAATCCCATTGAGCCACGAATCTTATGAAATGTATACGTCATTAATAAACAATATAAATAAAATTGCCAAAAAATCTGAAAGTTGGGAAGAATTCTTTCGACCACAACTAATCCGTGCCACAGAAGCACTAGGTCAGAAAAAACGAATTAATGTTAAGGTCAAAGACGTAAATAATATCACCGTTACGATTAAAAAAGATGGTACAATTGAATTATCGTAACTTAGGAATTTCTATGGAAAAAATGAGAATCTTATTTCGGTCAATCCTAACTATTCTTTTAACCACATGCCTCATACCATTGCTTGCTAATGAAGAGAGCTATTGGGCAAAGTTACAGGCATGGCTGGGTTTTGGCACAAAAATAGCAGAACAATCGCAGATAAAAAAACCACTAGAAAGTGAGCCGAACGAACCTTCGGAAGAAGAAAGAAGAGCGCAAGCAAAAAAATTTAAAGAGCATTTTAAAGCAACATATTTAGAAGAAAAAGGAAAACCAACAAAAGAAATAACAAAAATAGTATTGTTAAACACCTCAAATCAAATAGAAAAAGAATTTCCAGTTAATGAATCGATTGACGAATCTCTAGTCAATGAATTTTTCGGATTTAATCCAGAAAATATTTTTTCGATCGGAGAATATGTAATTGTGGAACATAACTTCTCTTACTGGTTGGGACCGGTTGTTGATGTATTACCAAACAAGCGCGTGTTCGTATCAATTGAACTGCCAAATGTGGGAAAATTCCTCACAGCCGGAGCTGTAGAACAAATTGGCAAACTCAAACCTGACTACACGATTAAAATAAAAAAAGAAGAAACCGAATAACCCTGGCAGAGTAATTATGAAAAAAATACTGATTTTAATGACCATATTAGCTAGTCAAAATGGCGCGCAGGCCGAACTTGTCATACAAAAATTAATAAATAACAGTAGAGAAACTGTTTATGTTCATAAGATTCTGGCTCAGCCTTATGAAGATAAAACAATATTTACTCTTGAACTTGCTCCTAACGAGATTCAAGATGTAAATATTCAAATTAGTCGCGATGATCACACTGCAATATCAGTTGTCACAAGTCAGGGAGAGACGCGTATAGGTACAATTGCGGATATGTATTTCTCCGTGGGGATTTTGGAACCAGGAAAACAGACAAACAGGGCCTCAACGAGGTCTCGCGATGCAAACGCAATTGTAATTGATAAAGACGGTATAGTAGATGTGCAAAAATTGTAATCACTACTCGAGCTCATTCAACTTTTCTTGTATTCTTTATTTGGTCACCCCAATTGATTCCTGTATTTTTAAGAATTATTTCTTCTAGTCCATGCAATGCCTGATGCTCAGAAACTAAACCCATGAGATTTGCTAATTTGACAATTGGGTCATTGAGCGTGGCCATTGAATAGCCATTCGGCAATGGACGTCCAAGAATGCTGCGGACAATATATTCATCACCATCGGCATGGTCCGTGTTGTTTGTTTGTAAATCATATTCATATTCGGTACCATCATTGCATGTGATGATCATCTTACTTGCAATAATATCAATCAGCACCGTGCCATGTTCAAATGTAAAAAGTTGACCACGTTCAGTTTTCGGTCTAAAGCCACCAAGATCAACTTCTAGTTCAAAACCTACATCCCCTTGCGCGGTTTTAAGCATTGCAGAGAGTTTGTGATAATCAGGAATGATATTAAGACCAGAAAAATTATCATCTTCTGGATATTCTGCAAGAATAGAATCCAATGATTTCTGCCAATCAATAGCACCTACCTCATTGCGCAAAAAATTGCCTGGGTTCCACGAATGATTTTGCCACTGTGCAGCCTTCACAAAAAAAGAATTTTTATGAAAAGTTTCATTGTGCATCACAAAATCAAGCAGCTCAGGTTTGCGCGACGTAAGAAAAAACCGGTTTTCAGTATATGTGGAAATAGTTATCTCATGGGAGTGAATGCCCAAGGCATCAATAAAATAAAGACTTAAATCAAGATCATGAACACATTTTTCTAACAACAGCCCGCCCGATAAATTAATATAACGACGCCAACCCATAATAAACGCGGTAAAAGCGTGACCAAAATTCAAACGTTCCCAAGCTTTAACATGTTGCAACGCTCCCAAATTCTGTTGATGCGCTTGCAATTGTTGAGCAACAATGCGCGCCATGGAAGAATAACGCAGTGTCAACCCGATGATGATGCTTTTATCCTTTGTTTGATCAAAATCAAAGGAAGTGAACTCATCAAGATTTTTAAAAATCGGCTTTTCCATAAAAATTTTCTTATCTGCCGCATATTCAAGTACGGTATTCAAGTGCCAGCAATGATCATAATTTGGCGATGTGATTAATACAACATCGATATTTGAGTGCTCTGCAAAAAGCCTTTTCAAACCTTCTTGTGTGTTAGGATACAATGCAGCATCGCGTACCGCTGTCCTATAGGCAGGCAAAAGGGGACTTTGCGCTAGTTTTACGGTTTCATGACTAAGCAAGCATTCTTTGGCGCGATCATCACAAATGGCAAGCACGCGAACAGCAGGATTTTGTTTTAAACATTCGCGCAATAGTGATTGAGCACGTCCACCTAGTCCTATGATGGCAATGTTGAGAGGAGAATTGGTTTGCTCATGGCAGACAATCGAGGAGGTAAGTATCAATAATGAAACGAAGTATTTTTTCATGGTCATATCCTGCAAAAAGTGCTTGCGCAATTTATGTTATGTGTTGTTATACTCTAGTCCAAATTTGTTGAAAAATCGAATCCCAGGAGAGAATATGACGATAAAAAATATATCGATTATGTTAGGATTTGCATTAGCAATAAGCAGCAGAACCTATGCGCAGGATAATTGGAATGGAAAAAAATATAGTAATAATTCTGCATTTCAACAACTGACCGCTCGCACGGTGTTACAGCAAGTCCCTATACCATCGGATGCTACGGTACTCGATCTTGGTTGCGGAGCAGGCAATGTTACGGATTATATAGCTTCTCTTGCACATGAAGGATCTGTTTTAGGAGTTGATGCTTCGACAAGCATGATTACTCATGCTCAAAAAACATATCGTTTTCGTAAGAATTTGCAGTTCAAAACCTTTACGATTGGCAATTCCTGGCCATTTTCTAAAGAAGCATACACTCATTTTGTGTCATTCTCTTGTCTGCACTGGATTGAAGATCTTCAGCCGACCATGCGCGGCATAGAACAGAGCTTGAAACCAGGTGGCATCTTTGCCTGCTGTCTGGCCCATTCTTCAAAATTTAACGAACCATTTTATCAGGTAGTATTGAGCGATAAGTGGCGACACTATTTTAAGAATCCACAGCAAAAAGCATTTTACTGCCATGACGAAGAAAGTTTTGGCAAACTTTTGTCGCAAGTAGGGCTAGAGCCGATCCTGTTATACACCTGGAATAAAAAAGTGGTTGCAAGCAGACAGGAGTTTATAGGTAATAGCAAGGCCTGGATGCCTGCAATTACGCATATGCGAGAAGTACCGCAAGAGAAACGCGAAGAGTTTATGGATGATCTCATAGATGCAACTCTAGAAAAAACACCGAATAATTCAGAGGGTTTATACGAGGTAACCTCACCTATTTTAGTAGTAATTGCGCGTAAAGATGTGAAGAAAGAATTTGAACACAGTAAACTTTGAAAATACCCATAAAGGAAGCTCACACAAATACACAAAGTTTTGCCCCATTTGTCATCCTGAACTTGTTTCAGGATCCATAAGATAAATCATAATGATTTGAAAATAGTATCAAAACACATACAATTCCGAGTTTGACTTCAACAAGTTTAATTTTTGACGTACATATGCCAACCTCTGGATTGTTTTCAACATAGATCCTGAAACAAGTTCAGGATGACAAAAACAAACAAAAACCATCGTTGTTTATGACAAATCTTATAATTCATCATTATTGTGTAAACTATGCATAGATTTACGATTTTGGAATTTTAAAATCTTGCTGCTTCATGGTGGCTTGTGCGGCTTTTTTATCTAAACGAAGTCGAACAAATGCAGGAATGCGCAATTTTCCTTGATCCGTTATTTCCTGAAATTTAATTTCAGCAACAAATTTAGGCCGCACCCAGATTGTTTCTTTCACCTCTTCAACTACTGGCTTTTTCTTGACCACGATCGGCCGCAATCGGCGCTCAAGGTCTTCCAGCGTACTTTCAGCAAATCCAGTACCCACGTTCCCGATATAATGCAATTTCTTTTTGCTGTCATACAATCCAAGTGCTAAGGAAGCGATGGTACGTTTTTTTGATTTATAACCCACAATAATGCAATCGATCGTCTGATGCTGTTTAATTTTCAGCCAGGTATAACTGCGAGTGCCTGCATGATAAAGACCGTCCTCAACTTTTGCCATGACCCCTTCCCAACGTTTTTGTTTGGCAGTCTTCCACAGCTTTGGGCCATCATGGGTAAATTTGATAATCCGGCAAAATTTGTTCTTAACTACCGTATCAGCTAAAATCTTTTTTCGTTCGAGAAGTGACTTGTGAATTAGTGAGCGACCATTCTTTTCAAGAATATCAAAGATAACATATTGCGCTTTGCCTTTTCCTTTCTGGAGCAGTTCAAAACTGGATACGCCGCGCGTATTAAGCGCCACGATTTCTCCATCAAGCACGCAGCTGCGTGCTTTGCAAATGCCATTTAAAGCATCTTCGGGTAAATACGTATCAGTAATATCAAGATTATTTCGTGAAACAAGGAAATATTTCTTTCCGGTAAAAAACGCTAAGGCACGTACACCATCGACCTTGTGTTCAAAAATAAAATGGGGATTTTTTAGATCATCAAGTGTTCCAACATGCGCAAGCATCGGCTTAAGTTTCATGCACGGCTCTTGCGTTTTGTCGTTTTAACACTTTTTTGCAAGATATCGAGCAAGGTCATTGCCTTTGGTAGCTTCTGTTCTGGAATTGCCGCACGGCCTAATTTTTTTGATGTTAACGCTTTTTTCAATTTTTCGATGAAGGTATCTTTGAACAAACTTGGTGAAATTTTTTTATGCGACATTTTAGCAATCAGATATTCAGCCAACTTCAATTCTTCTTTATCAAAATGTGCCTCTGCTTTCTTTTTTGGCAAAGGACGAATCTCATAAGGATAGTGCAACGTAGTTACCAGCAGTTGGTCTTGGTAGGGCTGGATGGCACACACATGCTCTTTTTCTTTCATGATAACTTTACCGATGGCAACTTTACCTGAATGTGCAAGCGCGGTAACAAATAGTGAAAAGGCACGATCTTTTTCCTTGCGTGCAAGTCCATAATAATGCGCATCAAACCAAAGTGGTTGTAGTTTGTCCGCGTCAATAAACGTATCGATAACTATCGTGTCAGATTTGAGGGGCTTAAGTTGTTTGAGCGCTTCTTTGGTAATGATAAAGAACTTGTTCTTGCTGTTCGGCAAGCCTTTGACTACATGGTCCCACGTAACTTCTTTGTTGCAGTGATTGCACCAGCGCATGTTGTGAATTTGAGTGTGACATTTGTCATGCAGTAGTTTAAAACTTACCGCATGTTCTTTGATTGCAGAAACTAATTCGATATCGATAGTGACAAGACCAAAGTTTAGTGATCCTCGCCAAATAGCTTTCATCAACTCCCCCTAAATTTTTCATGATTTATTTAAATTTAGCGCAAAGACCAAAACGGCTTCAAGAATTTGCTTCTTGGGATTAAATTTCTTGAATAGCCTCAAAATCTATTTTCAAAAAACTTTGCATAAAACAGTTCAAGCAATGGCGCTTCACTGCTATTTTCATAACAAAATCTGCCGATTTTTGTTATTATGGTACCTAGCAAAAATAATTTCTGTCACCATTACAATTGAAGGTTTTTATGATTAAGCACAAATTACTAGGCATGATTATTCTCGCCAGCACACTTACGGGTTTACAAACCATCGCTATGGAAAAAACAAAGAAAGAACTATACGAATCCGTTATTCCTGAATTTGACCAATTTATACAAAAACTTAAAAACAATTCTACTCATAACCGCACATTTGAAGCTGCAGAATTTGCCTTCATAATTGATGATAAAGCACCTGATAAAATATTTGAAAAGTTAACTGACTATCGCAACAAGTATAAGCTTGTAAAATTTCTTGTGCATAATCTAGAATTAAATGATGCTGACGCAGAACCCGTCATCTACAAAATGGTTGAGCATAGCACATTAGAGATGATCTCTGACCTTCCTTTGAACCAAGTATACCGAAACTGGTATCTTGCAAAAGACGCTCCAAATAGAGCACCATTTATTATAGGCATAAATCAGACAGCTTCTGCTTATGCCAGCAAAAAAGGCAACAAGCTAGACCTCGAGTACGTCAATATCTGTCTTGGCTTGCATAAAGTTAAAACTTCGCCTTTTAAAACTGCGCATATTATAGGGATTAACTCCTGAATAACATAGTTTGCAAATGCTGTTGCCAATTTTAACAAAGGCTTTTATGACAAGAAACAAATTACTAACTTCGCTTATCCTCTTTATGAGCCTCATAGCTTGTCAAACCAGTACCATGCAAAAAAAGAATGCTGACGTGTACAAATTGGCAATTTCCACATTTAGAAATTTCAAGCCACAAGAACAAGACAATGTCATTACCAAACTGGATTGTGTATATATCGATAAAGAAGCTCCGTATTTTATACTTAAAAGTTTGCAAAATCTCCAGAAATCCAATGATTTTGTAACACTTTTTGTGCATAATATCGACAGGGATAATCCTCATGCATCAGAACTTCTTTACCATAATGTAATTCCGTTTTATGAAAAAGTTACTGTTAAAAAACGGCAGAAGCTTGGCTTTCAAAATTTTTATATTGCGCACGATCAAGAAGCTGTTGAAATAGCACAAGTTCTTAAAGCCATGAAGCTGGATGCCGATAGCTATAGTGCCGAACATAATTACACACCGGATCAAACCTTTGTTCAGATATGCCTTGGCTTGAATCAAATA